>CAMYJJ010000098.1 GCA_947258735.1 Thermodesulfovibrionia bacterium
GTTTTCCTCAAATATATGCCACATGTCTGCAATATGATATTGATATAACTGAGGACCTCATTCCGGTCAGCCCTGCTGCTCATTATATGATGGGCGGTGTATCAACAAATATCGATGGGAAAACCAGTATTGACGGGCTGTATGCGGCAGGGGAGGTCGCCAGCACAGGAGTGCATGGCGCCAACCGCCTGGCTTCAAACAGTCTGCTGGAGGGACTGGTCTTTGGAGCGAGAGCAGGGAAATATATGGCAAGAAATACCGGAACACAAGAGAAGGTCATTGTTGCAGGCAGGGACGAAGAACTGGTTGAGCAGGAATGGACGTTTGATACAGAAAAAATCCGCAGCACATTACGACAGGTCATGTGGAACAAGGTGGGCATTATCAGATGTGAGAAGTCTCTGGGTGCTGCACGTGTATGGCTCAAGAGAAAAGAATTCGTGTGTAATGCCATGCTTAGCAAAAGGCGGGATTATGAGTTAAGAAACATGATGACCGTGGCAATGCTCATTACCGATTCGGCGCTGTTGCGGAGGGGAAGTGTGGGCGCCCATTACCGTTCGGACATAAAGGAGAGGGGCGAGGACTGGGAATGCCACAGTGGATGTAAAAAGGGGAAAGAACCATACTGGGTTTTAGGAACACATTAACAATGCGTAAGGCCAAGATAGTGTGTACGATAGGCCCTGCAACTGAATCAGAAAAAAATATAAACAGATTGATCAGTGCAGGGATGAATGTTGCCAGACTCAACTTCTCTCATGGCACCCATGAGAAGCACGCAAAGGCTGTTGAGCGTATCAGAAAGGCTGAAACAGGGCGCAGCACGTCTGTTGCCATACTTCAGGATTTGAGAGGGCTCAAGATACGGGTGGGTCCTTTACAAAACGGGGCAATCTTTCTGAAGAAGAATGCAACGCTGCATGTCATATCCGGTTCTGCCCCAGGCAATGAAAACCAGATATCCCTTTCCTACCGGAACCTTATTAAGGATGTGAAGACCGGAGATACCATTCTCCTTGATGACGGACTGCTTGCAATGGTCGTCACCGGGAAGAAACGTACCAAACTGATCGCAAAAGTAACAGAAGGAGGCCTGTTACGAGAACACAAGGGAGTTAATCTGCCGGCTACACATATATCAGGACCGGTCTTTACAAAAAAGGACATGGATGATCTTAAACTGGGGATTAAACTTGGCGTTGATTATGTTGCCATGTCTTTTGTCCGGTCAGGACAGGATATTCAGAAGGTCAAAAACTGGCTCCGCAAAAACAATGCAGATATTCCTGTTATTGCCAAAATAGAAACCAGGTCTGCTATGGAAAATATAGATAACATTATTAATGCATCTGACGGTCTCATGATTGCAAGAGGTGACCTTGGTGTTGAATTTCCGCCGGAGGATGTCCCTCTGATACAGAAAGAGCTGATAGAAAAAAGCAACATGGCCATGAAACCTGTTATCACTGCCACACAGATGCTTGAATCCATGACCGGACACTCAAGTCCAACAAGGGCAGAGGCCGCAGATGTTGCCAATGCAGTACTGGATGGCACGGATGCATTGATGCTTTCTGCAGAAACGTCGATCGGCCTGTATCCTGTAGAGTCCCTTAAGATGATGGACAGAATTGTCAGAACAGCTGAAACAAGAAAACCCCGCAGTTATAATAATGAGACTGCGTCACTGCAATATGCCCGGGCCCTTGCCGGGGCTGCCTGTTCCTCAGCACATGATATACAGGCAAAGACAATAGTAGCTTTCAGCCGAAGCGGGTTTACTGCCCTGCTGGTTTCCAAGTTCAGACCGGAGGCCTCCATTACCGGTTGTACGAACAATGAAGCAAGACGGAGAAAAATGAACCTTTACTGGGGAGTAAACCCGATTATCATGAAACTGCCGGATACAACGGATGAACTGATATCGGAATCAGAAAAGGTCATTCTTAAAAAGCGGATTGCAGGAAAAGGAGATTCGATAGTTCTTATCACCTCTTCTCCCTTTACTCTGGGAGGCAAGACGAACATAATGAAGCTTCATAAGGTCGGTTACTGACAGTTTCCATTGCTGCCGTCTGGCTGTTGATAATATGGAGGGCTCATTCATGAATTACCCCCACTGGACGATTGCCATGACAGGTATGAATAATGTGGGCTAGTTCTTAGGAACAGGGCTGTAAAAAGATTTCATTCTGTACGCTTTTGTAAAATATTCCCGCGACTTCTCCATCTCCTGCATTTCATAGTAGGCATATCCAAGGAAATAATATGCCTGCGGCCCGGGATTGTCCCTGACATAGTCCTCGATCATTGAAATGGCCTCTGCTTTATCACCTTTGTAATACAGTGAATATGCCTGTCCCACCATATCGGCATGTGCAGGAATAAAAGAAAGGGAAATACATAGAATTGCTGTAATAACTAATGTGAGTATTTTCATGGTATCCTCCTCGATTAATTATTAATACTCTATATTTTAATCTTTTTCATATGTTTTTTGAAAGCTTAATTGCTTAACGTTTTTTCTTCGCCTTCCTCATCCTTAATAATGCTTTGCATTTCGATTTTCTGCCTCCTGACGAGGTCCCTGTAAAAAGGGGAAGAATAAAGCGTCGGCACAGTGCCCTCTTTAAAGAATTCCAGCATTTTCTTTGTCTGGTTTGTTGCAAGCAGACCGGTTTCCGGGTCTATTACTCCTGTGACGATCCCGTCAGGAATGGGAAAAGGCTTTTTCCCGTCACTGCGTCTGTTATCAAAAGGAGCGATCTCGGCCAGGGCTTTTTTCATGAAAGATACCCAGATCGGCGCTGCAGCCCTTGAGCCGGTCTCTTCATCCCCCAGCGTGCGCACATTGTCAAATCCGACCCAGACACTAGTGGCAAGTTCAGGGGTATAGCCTATAAACCATGCGTCCCGGTAATCATTCGTGGTACCTGTCTTGCCGGCAACAGACCTCTTAAGGGCTTTTGCACGCCAACCCGTTCCTTTCTTCACGACATCCTCAAGCATTGAGGTGGTCAGGTAAGCGGTCTGCGGGTCGATGACCCTGGAACTCCCTGGCGTGTTGCTTTCAAGGATGTCTCCGTCTGCGTCTACAATATATTTGATCGTGATGGGTTCCGGCTTCCTTCCGCTATTTGCAAATACACAAAATGCTGATGTTATCTCAAGTGGAGTGATGCTCAGGCTGCCAAGGGCAAAAGTAAGATTTAGCGGAAAGGGGCCCTTGAATCCAAGGTTGCGTGCAAACCTGACAGCATTACCTACGCCGATATCTTCAAGAAGCCGTACGGTTACGATATTTCTTGAATGTACCAGCGCTTCTCTGAGTCTGGTTGCGCCATGATATTTTTCATCATAATTTTCAGGCGACCAGTTTCCGAACTCCTCACTCTCATACATGATCGGTTCGTCAAGGATCAGACTTGCAGGAGTATAATTATGGTCCATTGCTGCGGCATAGATAACAGGTTTAAACGCAGACCCTGCCTGACGTTTTGCATAGACAGCCCTGTTAAACTCACTTTTGCTGAAGTCATAGCCTCCTACAATGGCCCTGACATATCCCGTTGAAGGCTCCATGGCCACGACAGCGCCCTGGACAAGCGGCTCCTGGTCAAGGATCAGAACCGGCTTGCCTTTGCTTATCTTTGTTACCCGTACATGGACCTGATCACCGGGCTTGAGGAGACGTTTGAAACTGGCAGATGCATGCTTATGGATGACATTGCCTTTTTCGTCAATAACTTTTCTGATCCATGTGGAATCTTTCACAAAAATCTTGCCTATAAATCCCCGTGCTTTTACCGTTGCGCTTGATTCATATACCTTAAGGACAGTTGCTGTCAAAAGATCTCCGGGGTTGAACACAACCTTTTCAAAGATCTCTTTACCCTTCATCTCCTGATCGACATTAATGTCCTTGTGACCGACAGGTCCCCTGTACCCCTGTCTTTTGTCCAGATTTCTCAGTCCCTGCTGCAGTGAGTCAACGGCAGCACGCTGAATGTCATTATTAAATGTCGTATGCACCTCAAGCCCGCCTTTATAAATCATTTCAACACCATAGGTATCTTCAAGGTTTTTTCTGATGTACTCCAGGAAATAGTTTGGTGAATATTCAGAATATCTGACACTTGAGAGGTACAGGGGCTGTTCATAGGCAAATGTGGCCTGCGCTTCATTAATGTATTTTTCCTGCTGCATTCTGCTGAGGACAATCCATTGCCGTTCCTTCGCCTTGTCCATGTTGATATAAGGAGAGTATTTGCTCGGGGCCTTGACAAGACCGCACAACATGGCTGACTCAGGCAGACTGAGTTCAGAAACTGATTTGCCAAAATATGCCCTTGCTGCCATTTCAATACCGTATGCGCCGCTTCCAAAATATATTTTATTAAGGTATAACTCAAGGATTTGCTCTTTGGAAAGGTTTTTTTCGATTCTGTATGCAAGGGTGGCCTCTTTTAGTTTTCTTGCAATAGTCCTGTCAGGTGAGAGAAAGACGACCTTTGCCAGCTGCTGGGTTATGGTGCTGGCTCCTTCCTTGATACGGCCCGCTATAATGTCCCGAGAAAGGGCCCTGACAATGGCTATATAATCAATTCCTTTGTGAAGCCAGAACCGGGAGTCCTCTACAGAAATGATGGCCCGGATAACAGACTCGGGAATATCTGAAATGCTGACATGAACACTTTTTTCGATCTTGAATTCCCCGATAAGGGTATTATCATCGGCATACACTGCCGTGCCGCTGGCCGGGACATATTCCTTGATCTCCTCCAGCTGGGGAACACCGCGGACCAGGGCAATGTAGCCGCCAGTAATGGTGCCGCATATCACCGCGATGATGATAAGTATAAAAAAGAAAAAAAGTCTCTTCATCCCGAAAAATTATAGTCCCCGTTACGTGTAAGTGTCAATTATATTATATAAAAGGGGGATACAATGCAGAAGACTGATGGAGGTTTAATTAATATTATACCTGCTCGGGTAGGGACAAAGGGACAAAAGGACAAAAGATTAAAATTTCCATGTAATGTTGTTAAAACTCTGTGCCTTTGACCCTTTGCACCTGAGTGGTCAATTAATCATTACATAATGAAATGGCATCTACCGGACAGTTCTCTTCGGCTGCCTCGCAGCAGTCCTGGATATCACAGCCTTCAGGATCAATCACCTTTGATATATCGTCGACCAGGTTAAATATACCAGGGCAGATCTCTTCGCAGCCGCCACAGCCAATACATAGTTCTTCATCAACAACAGGTTTCATAGTAAATTTATGCAATCCGCAGATTTCTCAGATTAAACAGATTTTCCTAGCCAATCTTCGGCATCTGTGTAATCTGTGGATCATGTAGTTTTTACCTCATTCATTACTGCTGCTGCCAGCAGGGGAAACATGATCTCATGATGACCGGTCAGGGCATAGGAGCTGCCACCCGATATGACCGGCCTTCTCAGCACATTCTCTCTGGAGCGGTAATGCTGTATAAAGTCCATATTAACCGTGGTAAAATTCTTCACGTTATATTTAAGGTTTCTCGTAACGGCAATCGCCTTTAAAAAGACCTCCGGCATGACCACTGCTGATCCAAGGTTTATATACACTCCTCCCTGAAGATCAGAGATCACTGATGAAAAGAGCCTGAAGTCACGCATGCTGCCCTCGCCTATAGACTTCCCGTCAGCTGTAGGGTGCATATGTATGATGTCTGTGCCGATCGCAACATGAACAGTGACCGGTATATGCAATCTGTGTGCAGCAGCAAGTATGCTCAATCCTTTATATTTGAACGTACCATTTGAAATACTTTCGCCCATTGCCTTGCCAATACCGGAACCTGCTATCACCCCTTTATTAATTGCCCTGTTTATGCCCTTGCCGGTTTCTTCAGCCATACCAAAGGTGCCTTTGCACAATTCGAGATCCACATCTTCAGACGTATGACCGATAAGTGCCAGTTCATAATCATGAACGATGCATGCTCCGTTCATGGCAATAGCGGTTATGATTCCTTTTTCCATAAGATGTATGATAATTGGTGACAGTCCTACCTTGATTGGATGTGCTCCCATTCCGAGGACAACGGGCCTGTCATTTGTACGTGCCTTGATGATGGCTTTGACAACGGATTTGAAATCATCAGCAGAAAGAATATCAGGCAGGCTGTTGATAAAGGCATTGAAACTGCCTCCGGAGAATGGTTTGCCGACTTTATCAAGTTTGACCTTGCTGTGTCTTGACGTTAACCGGCAGGTGGCAACTTTTTTAAATGATATGGGTCTGTATTTCCTGGGCACACAAAAATATAACGTGCAGGGGATTAATAGTCAAGGGAGGTGCGATGTTCCTATCGAAGTTGAACCTCGATAAAGATCTTTTCCCGGAAATATGTGAGCTCTGCAACAGATTCCCTGATGTCCTTCATGGCAGAATGGACCTTCTGCTTCTTAAACACAGGCAGGTCAGGATACCACCTGGTACAAACCTCCTTTATGGAACTGACATCGATAATACGGTAATGAAAATAACGCTCCAGTTCCGGCATATATTTGAACAGAAAGCGGCGGTCCTGCCATATTGTGTTACCGCAAAGGGGGGATACATTTTGATCGATATGATTCTTTATAAAGTTGAGAGTCATCATTTCTGCGTCTTTCATTCCGATAGAGGATTCTCTTACTCTTTCTGTAAGACCTGTCTCCCTGTGACAGTTTGTATTCCACTCATCCATTGAATCAAGCACTGCATCCGGCTGGTGTATGGCAATTATCGGCCCTTCAGCTATGACGTCAAGGCTGGAGTCGGTGATTAATGTAGCAATTTCCAGTATGGTATTTTCTTCAGGATCAAGACCGGACATCTCAAGGTCCATCCAGACAAGATTGGAATGTCTCCGGTCTTTCTGTTTCATCATTGCGTTATTGTTAACATCTTTCATACTGTTCTTTATGTTCGAAATTAATAACTATAAAGAAAATAGCATAATCAGTGAATAATGCCAACAGGTACAATAATTTTAGGGTCCAGGGTGTTGAGGATGCAAGAGTACAGATGAACTCCACATTTGAGATGCAGATAAACACGTGAACCCTGCAATCCTTGAATCCTTGAATCCTTCACTAGTGTATAATATCCCATGCCTACACTGTATCTTATAGACGGCAACTCCTATATATACCGTGCTTTTTACGCGGTGCGCGGTCTTACTGCCTCGGATGGTACCCCAACAAATGCAATTTATGGCTTTATTAATATGGTATTCAGAATTTTGAGGGAAAAACAGCCGGACTATTTTTCGATTGTCTTTGATACTCCGGGGCCTACCCATAGACACGAGGCATATGAAGAATACAAGTCCCACAGACCAGGCATGCCAGATGAATTAAAGGCACAGATCCCGCTTATTAAGGAGATCGTTGATGCATTCAGGATCCATACCATTGAGATGGAAGGGTATGAAGCTGATGACCTGCTCGGGACCATTGCAAAACGGGCGGAGTCAGAGGGATTCGATGTGCTTATCGTGACCGGCGACAAAGATATGTGTCAGGCCGTGAGTCCAAAGGTGAAACTTTATGACAGCATGAAGGAGAGGATAACAGAAGAAAAAGATGTAATTGATAAATTTGGTGTTCCACCTAAGCAGTTCCCTGAAATAATCGCTTTAATGGGAGATGCCTCTGATAATATCCCGGGTGCTCCGGGAATCGGGGAAAAGACCGCTGTTAAACTCCTGAAGGAATTCGGTAATCTGGACAAACTGCTGGAAAACCATTCAGAGATTAAAAACACAAGGGCGAGAAATTCCGTGGCAGCCAACATGGACAATATCAGACTGAGTAAGGAACTGGCCACGATCCATAGTGATATGAAGCTTGATCTTTCTTTGGAGGAGCTGAAACGTGATGAACCGGACTGGGTAAGGCTAAGAGATTTTTTCAGGGCCCTTGAATTCAGCAGCCTGGCCCGGCTTATTCCCAACAATACATCCGCAGTTAATACCAAAACTGAATATGTAACAGTTAATGATAAAAAGACCCTGAATGAAATGCTCAAGTCAGTCAAAAACGATATCAGCATTGATACAGAAACGACCTCCGCAGAACCCATGAAGGCTGAACTTGTTGGAATATCTCTATCAGCAGTTCCTGAAAAAGCCTATTATATTCCCTTGGCCCATTCATATCCTGATGTGCCAAAGCAGCTTGATAAAAAAACAGTGCTTAAAGAATTGAAGGGAATTATTGAAGACAAAAAGACTGGCAAGACAGGCCATAACATAAAATATGATCTTATTATCCTTAAAAATGAGGGGCTGGAACTGAGGGGACTTAATTTTGACACAATGCTGGCTTCTTATCTTTTAAACCCCAATAAAGCGAATCACAACCTTACAGGCGTGGCCATGGAAAGACTGGGCATGAAAAAGCTTTCTTTCAAAGACATCATCGGCAAAGACAAAAAGGATTTCAGTGAGGTCAGTATAGAGAAGGCTACTGAATATTCCGGAGAAGATGCGGCAGCGACACTTATGCTGAAAAAAGAGTTTGCCCCGGAAATTAAAAAACACGGACTGTCAAAGCTCCTGAACGAAATGGAAATGCCGCTTATTGAAGTGCTTGCGGACATGGAAATGGCAGGTGTCAGGATTGACCTTGATCTGATGGAGAGTTTTTCAAAGAAATTGGCTGCGGAATTATCGAGCATTGAGCAGAGGATCTACTTTGCTGCCGGAGAGGAATTTAATATAAATTCACCCAAGCAGCTGCAGGAAATTCTCTTTGAAAAGCTGGGACTAAAGCCGACAAAGAAAACCAAGACAGGTTTTTCCACAAATGCTGATGTGCTCGAACAGCTTGCACAGCAGCATGAGCTTCCAAAAGAGATCATTGAGTTCAGGGGACTGTCAAAACTGAAAAGCACGTATGTTGATGCGCTGCCCAGACTTGTCAATTCCCGGACAGGGAGGCTGCACACCTCATTTAACCAGACAGTGACAGCAACCGGACGACTCAGCAGCTCTGATCCGAATCTGCAGAATATACCGGTAAGGGGTGAGTGGGGAACGAGGATCAGGGAGGCCTTTATAGCTGACAAAGGCAACCTCCTGCTTTCATCTGATTATTCCCAGATAGAGCTTCGTGTTTTTGCCCATCTTAGTGAAGACAAAGGACTCATGGATGCATTCAGAAAAGATGGTGACATTCATCTTCGTACCGCCTGTGAGATTTTTGGAGTTGAACCTGAACAAGTAGACAGTGATATGAGAAGGAGTGCCAAGACTGTTAATTTTGGCATAGTCTATGGAATAAGTCCGTATGGATTAAGCCAGCAGCTCAGGATTCACCCTGACGAAGCAAAGCATTATATAGACACCTATTTTGCAAGGCACAGCGGAGTAAAAAAATATATTGACGGACTTATTAAAGACGCAACCGGGAAAGGGTATGTAACCACGTTATATGGCAGGAAGAGGGCGATCCCGGAGCTGAGAAGTACTAACAGGAACATGAAGCAGCTCGGAGAACGGCTGGCAACCAATACCCCGATACAGGGATCAGCAGCTGATATCATCAAGGTATCGATGATTAATATCTGGAAGAGGCTGAAAAAGGAAAAGCTGAAATCAAGAATGCTTTTACAGGTCCATGACGAACTTCTGTTTGAGATCCCTGAAAAGGAAGTAAAAAAAATGGAAAAACTTGTCAGGGAAGAGATGGAGCATGCTGTTGAACTTATGGTCCCGCTTAAAGTCGATCTGGGCACGGGAAGGAATTGGGCGGAAGCGCACTAATGTTTGAGTTAGGAGTCAGGAGTCAGGAGAATGGTATTGTTTATTGCCTGAACTCTAAACTCAATACTCTTAACACCATTTCCGGAGGAAACCCATTCCGTCAGTATTAGGCAATACATCAGGGCTTAAGAAGAGCGATGTAAAGACCCTCGAGAGAATTTACAGAAAGCGCATCCCCAAAGAAAAGGCTTTAACAACAGATCTTGCCGGTATACTGGCAGAGTGTTCCCGTTCAATAGGCCGTCAGGTGGGGGTCCTGGTCAATAGAA
>CAMYJJ010000099.1 GCA_947258735.1 Thermodesulfovibrionia bacterium
TCACACTGCACCCATCTTCTTCAACCGCAGCCCTATGTGAACCATTACCCCTACACATCCACCGGTCTTCTTGAACAACGGAATAGACCTCCGGCTTCGCGGCGATCTATTCCATTATTTGATATGTGTTCCCCTTGATATTGAATACAACTCTATTATTAGCAATAAAGCTGGCGTTTCGATAAACTTCTTTTATAACTGACGGCTTTTTCCAAACAGCCTGTTTTACGTCTGCATACCATGCTTGTAATGGCTGCCGGGCATCTGTATGACTCTCCCAAAATTCTCTTAATGTTTTACGTGCAATTACTCTCACACCACATTATATAATGTTCCCGTTTTGGGATCAAGTGTTTTTTCTTTATCTTTCAGGGAACGCCTGCATCAGTGAAGCAGACCTATAAGGCTTTTATAGGTCTTGAAAATAATTTTTTATTAAAAATATAAAAAGTCACAGGCTAAACTGCTTACTTAGTAGAAACTAGTAATTATTAGCAATGAAACACTAACAGAAGGATTAATTATAAAATCTCCCCTAACCCTGCCTACCGGCAGGCCCTCTTTGCCAAAGAGGGGCACATCTGGATTCCGCATCAAGAGCGGAATGACAAAAAGCAAAAAAAGGGCTGTACCGCATCGGGTACAGCCCTTTAATAATCCAGGCTCTCTCCCCTCACCCCTAAATGTGAGGGGAAAGAGAAAATCCGCTATATAAGTGGAACAATCAGCAGTGCTACGATGTTGATGACCTTGATCATCGGGTTAATCGCAGGGCCTGCTGTATCCTTATAAGGATCACCAACTGTATCACCGGTAACCGCTGCCTTGTGGGCGTCAGAACCCTTACCTCCATAAATACCGTCTTCGATATATTTCTTGGCGTTGTCCCATGCACCACCACCGCTTGTCATGGCAATGGCCTGGAAAAGACCTGTGATGATACTTCCTATCAGGACACCACCGAGGGCCTCTCTGCCCAGAAGCACTCCAACAAGGATAGGTACTACTACAGGTATCAGGGCAGGGACCATCATCTGCTTGATAGCTGACTGTGTCACAATATCAACACACTTGCCATACTCAGGTTTTCCTGTGCCTTCCATAATGCCGGGGATTTCCCTGAACTGCCTTCTGACTTCCTCAACAACACCACCGGCTGCCTTTCCAACCGCCTCCATAAGGAGGGCGCCGAAGTAGTAAGGAAGGAGTCCGCCAATAAACAGACCTGCAAGGACCATTGGATTTGAAAGATCAAAAAACATTGCCTCAGAAAATGACCTTGAATACTCGGCAAAGAGGACAAGTGCTGCAAGAGCTGCTGAACCGATAGCATACCCCTTTGTAACCGCCTTTGTTGTATTACCCACAGCATCAAGAGGATCAGTAATGTTACGTACTTCCTCAGGAAGCTCTGCCATCTCTGCGATACCACCTGCGTTATCTGTGATCGGTCCGTATGAGTCGATCGCAACTACAATACCGGTCATGGAAAGCATTGATACTGCAGCAAGCGCGATTGAAAAAAGTCCGCCGCCGGGGTTGCCGTCAAAACCGCCGCCAAGGGAATATGATCCGAGGATAGCTGCCACAATAACAATAACAGGCATACCTGTTGCCTTCATGCTCACTGCCAGGCCTGCAATAACATTTGTTCCGTCACCTGTCTGACTGGCCGCTGCAATATGCTTGACCGGGGCGTAACTCGTTGACGTAAAGTACTCTGTTATCCAGACGATAAGTCCTGTCAGGATAAGTCCGATCAGTGCTGTCATAAAGATACTGCCGGCAGTAAATCCGCCAGCTTGTTCCGGTGTAAGACCACTAATGAAGCTTGAAGAGACAATAAAGAACGCGACAGCCGCGAGAACACCTGATACGGCAAGCCCTTTATAAAGTGCTCCCATGATGTATTCGTTCTTGCCGAGTTTCACAAAGTATGTACCCACAATAGATGCGATAATTGAAACACCGCCAAGCATCATGGGGAATTCGATCCATGGGCTGTCAGTGCCGAATATCGTCTTTGCCAGCAGCATTGCTGCAACAAGCGTAACCGTATATGTTTCATAAAGGTCAGCTGCCATTCCCGCACAGTCACCAACATTATCACCAACATTATCAGCGATAACAGCAGGGTTCCTGGGATCATCCTCAGGGATTCCTGCTTCAACCTTACCAACGATGTCAGCGCCAACATCAGCGGCCTTTGTATAGATACCGCCTGCGATACGTGCGAACACGCTCATCAGGGAACATCCAAAACCAAGTCCGATAAGGGCATGGAATACTTCCTCCCCAGCATACGCTTTGGCTATATAGTAGTACCCTGCAATTCCCAGCAGTCCAAGGCCAACAACCATAACACCCGTAACAGAACCACCCTTGAATGCTACTGACAGTGCCGCCTGGATTCCATTATGCGCGGCCTGTGCTGTACGAACATTAGCTCTCACGGTAACCATCATACCTATGTAACCGGCAAGGGCTGAACCTAATGCACCAATTACAAAACCGACTCCTGTCCATACTCCAAGTCCAAAAATCAGCAGCAACACCAGAACCACTCCGCCTGCCATTGCAACCGCTTTGTACTCACGTGCAAGAAAGGCCTGGGCGCCTTCTTTTACTGCGTCTGAGATTTCCTGCATTTTTTCATTTCCTGCGTCCTGCTTTGTTACCCATCCGGCAGTCATCAGAGCGTATATTACGCCTGCTGCGCCGCATAGGAGTGCAAATAAAATAGTATTACTCATACACAACCCCCTTTAAAAGATTTAAGGATTTTACAATTCAATTTATGTTACTCCTGACCTGTTTCCTGCTTTGTTTCTTCTTGCGCTGTGTCAGAAGGAGCCTCACTTGGAGCTGCCTCAGCCGCAACTGCGGGCTGTACCGCTGCCAGTGCTTCTCTTCCCGAGTATTTATTAAAACTCAATGCAGCACCACGGTAAAACATATGGGCCAGCTTTGAGAACGGAAGATAGACAAACAATGATAATACAACTACAAGGTGTATAAAGTAGATGGGATATGCCAGTCCGCCGATTCCGGCTACTCTTGTAAACCAGGCCAGCGTGCCCGAGACACCGATGGTTCCGATAATGCCGATCAGCAGCCAGTCAAAGTAGCTTCCCAGTCCAACCCTGTCTGCATTTTTAAAGCGGTTGCTCATCATCAGGTAGGTTCCTGCTATGATAGCCACGGCGCCTGCAGTCCCGAATATCTTGATGGGTGTTCCATATCCAAAACGGAAAGGTGAATCAAGATGCAATATATCGATGTAAACGACACCAAGTGCGGTTGCAATGCCAAGCGCGATAAAACTGTAAAACACGAGCTGATGAGACATTGCCCTGTCCTTGCTTTCATCACATTCTTTAAACTTTTCATGGCTTATCAGTTCCTTGAACATCTCTGTTACACTGCCTTTGAGATTTCCGTTTGTCACGCCGTTTGCTTCTTTCATGTCTCCCCAGAACTTCTTCATACCCAAAATTCCCACACCGACTCCAAAGAGAAGGGCCGGAGTAAACAGTGCCTGGATGGCCATAATGGGCATAAAATTACTGAAAATTACCTCCCCTTCGGGGCTCCAGCTGCCGAACAGGGATATCACCAGACCTACAACAATCGCGGGTATCAGAAAAAGGAGAATCATAGAGCCTCTATTGTTAACAAAATCAACAAGTGCAGACGGAGAAGAGTATTGTGCAATTGTCTGCTTTCTGATAGCTCCCAATACTTCTCCGGGCTTTGCTCCCCTCGGACAGTACGCCGTACAGTCATTGCACTGATGACACAGCCATACATCAGGGTTGCCCTGGAATTTTTCTTTCAGTCCCCACTGCGCCCATACCATTTCCTTTCTTGGAAAGGGGTTTTGATCAGGAGTAACATTACATACTACTGAACATGTGGCACACTGATAGCATTTCTTAAGGGAATCACCGCCCGCGGCAATCACGCCCTTTACAAAATCTAAATCAGGTTTAATAACTTGCTCTGCCATCTATAACCTCCAAATTTATAAGTTCGAAAGTTCGGAAGCTTGTAAGTTCGTAAGTTTTTCCCTTGCGCGCTTACGCTCTTTCACGCTTTCGCACTAATTAGAATTCTTTAAACGGGTTTGGTTCCATTTCTTCGAGCTCCTCAGCAAATTCATTCAACATGGAAGGCAGCTTGTCATAGTCCTGGATCGAGAGCTGCATCAATTTTACCCTCTCGGACTCCAGCATAAGCCTTCCCAACGTTTCCTGGACCTTGCCCAGTCTTTCATCAGCAAGTTCACTGCCCTTTACAAAATGGCACTGATAATCCTCTCCGAACTTGCATCCGAGGAGGAGCATTCCGTCTATCCCCTTTGAGAGGGCATCTGCAACCCAGGCAAGGTTCAGGTTGCCCAGACACCTCACCGGGATAAACCTGAATGCAGGATTGATTTTTATACGGTTAAATGCTGCAGCATCGAGCGCCGGATAGGCATCATTCTCACAGACAAGCGCGACAATCCTCAGTCCCTCGTCAGGAATATCCATATCCTTAAAAAGTGTTGAGATCATATTAATACTGAAGTCCTTGAAGTTAATGACTCTTTCAGGACATGACCCGAGACAGGTACCGCATCTGCGGCAGCGTGACATCTTATGAAATGGGGTGCCCTTTTCATCCTCTTCAATGGCGCTGAAGGGACACTCCTCAGTACATCTCTTGCATGAAGTACATTTCTGCAGGTTTACTTCCGGATAGGTCTGGTCCCATGCCCTGGGATGAACAGAGTAGCCGTTCTTTGTCGCCTCAACAATCTGGATCGCCTTCAGACTTGCACCCATGCCGTCTTCAATGCTGCCCATCATATGCATCGGCTGTCTTATGCTTCCTGCAGTGTAAATACCTGTTCTGCGTGATTCATACTGGAAACAGATATAATTTGAATCGGTAAACCCGTAGGCCTCCTCAAGCACCGGAAGCTCAGGGCCCTGTTTGTAATCAAGGTTCAGAATATTCGGGACCTTATGGGGCTCAAGCTCTGCATTGGGATCAGGTTTACCGCCTGATGCCGTAAGCTGCTCGTCGAATTTAGTCTTCCATTCAGCAAGTTCCTCTACTTCAATTCTTGAGTTCGGGACCATTCCGGTTGCAAGAACAACCAGATCAGCCTCTATCTTTATCTCTTCGCCAAGGAGCGTGTCCTTGAGGCTGACATACACACTGCCACCGGGGGCCTCACTTACTCCTGTAACATCACCCTTGGTAAGCATTACACCCGGATCATCCTGCATGCTCTTGTAAAAGAGTTCATACTGTCCCGGCGTCCTCATGTCTTTATAAAGGATATAGGCCATGGCATCAGGATTCTTCTCTCTCACATAAGCGGCCTGCTTTAAAGATGTCAGGCAGCAGTATGATGAACAGTAGGGCAGGTGGTTTGCATCTCTGGAACCGGCACATTGTATAAATGCCACCCTCTTTGCCTCTTTCCCGTCAGAAGGCCTTGTGATCTTTCCACTTGCGGCTATCTCTTCCATCTGAACATTTGTTATTACATTCGGATTGCCTGCACCGAGATGATCAAGTTTGCCCGCATCATACGGTCTCCAGCCCGCAGCATTGATAACAGCGCCGGACTTGAACTGCTCTGAACTTCCATTTGTCTTGATCGATACATCATACTGACCGGGAACACCGGCTATCTTTTCGACCACAGATGAGGTAAAGACTTTTATCTTGTCGTGTGCATTAACTTTATCAATTGTTGAGTTAATAGTAGGTGCTTCAATTGACTCAAAAGGGTAGCTCTGAGGGAGCTGTTTATACATTTTTTTGGCCCATCCGCCAAGTGCATCATTCTTCTCAACAAGGGCCACGTTATATCCTGCATCTGCAGCGCCAAGAGCTGAACTCATCCCTGAAATGCCTCCACCCACAACAAGAACAGACATCTCGGTCTCGTCAAGCAGAAATGGCTCCGGGAGATCAGCGCTCTTCGCTCTCGAAACGCCAAGCCTGAGATAGTCCTCGGCCAGGGCCTGAGTGTCTTCAGTCTTTGGCTCCTGGGTCCAGGCAACAAACTCCCTTATATTTGCCCTCTCAACTACACAGCCGGGGAACGTAAACTCTTTGTGCTTGACCCTTGGGGAGCAGGCAGTTACTACGACAGTATTAACTCCCTCGCCCTCAATATCACCCTTGATAAGATCGATACCCTCCGGACTGCACAGGGCATCATGGATTTTGTATACAGGGGCCTTCATCTCCTTGGTGGCAACTTCTTCGAACTTGTCTACGTCAACTGCTTCATTGATTCCGCAGCCTTTGCACATATATACGCCAATTTTCTTTTCCATTTTCTCTTCCATTAGGATAACCTCCCTACAGTCTGGATAGCTTTAAGGGCTGCTGAAGTTGCACTTTGTACTGATTTTGCGACATCTACAGGGTCTTTGACGCAGCCAACAGCATAAATCCCTTTTTGATCTTTACCCATTACCGCAAAGCCGTTTTCATTGATTTTCACATCTGAGGGAAGCTTTACCCCGGAGATCATCGGCTCCATTCCGGTTGCAAGAACAACCAGGTCAAAGGGTTCCCTGATCTTGGTGCCGCCGTAGATATCTTCAGCTTCAACTATTACATCTCCTGTTGCAGGATCTTCATGCACCTTGGCAACCTTACCCTTAATGAGCTTTACATTCTCATCTTCTTTTATCTTATTTAAGAACCTCTCATAAGAAGTTCCGGGTGTCCTGATGTCAATGTAGAACATTGAAACTTCAGAGTCCTTGTACTGCTCTCTTACATATGTTGCCTGCTTTAAAGAAGCAAGGCAGCATACAGCGGAACAGAATGCAAGATGGTTTTCATCACGGGACCCTGCACACTGTACAAAGGCGACCTTCCTGGCCTCTTTTCCATCAGAAGGTCTGGTAATTTTACCCTGGGTAGGACCGCTGAGTGATGCAATTCTCTCCATCATTACATTGGTAATGATGTTCTTGCTCGTTCCAAAACCAAGGTTATCTATCTTGCCGGCATCATAAGGTTTCCATCCTGCGGCAAGTACTATGGCACTCGCATCTACTGTTATGGTCTCGGACTTCATGTCCAGATCGATGGCATCATATTTACATGCATCTTTGCAGGCTGTACAGTCACCCTTTTTACAGGCCCCATCATCTAGTACATACTTCATCGGGAATGTCTGCTCATAAGGAAGATAGGCAGCTTTTCTCATACTGAGACCTGCATTGAAATCATTCGGGATCTCAACAGGACAGGCTTCTGCACAGGCACCGCAGGCGGTGCACTTATCATTAACATAACGGGGTTTCAATTTGATTTTTGCCGTATAATTGCCGGGCTGTCCCGAGATGTTTTCTATTTCAGCCATGGTATAATAGCTGATGCGATCGTTGAACCTGATCCTTTTGAAGTTTATCTCAAGTCCACAGGCAGGAGGACAGAGTTTGGGGAAATACTGGTTCATCCTTGTCACTCTTCCGCCGAGGAAGGGGTCCTTTTCCACCATGACAACATTATAGCCGGCCTCTGCTGCTTCGCAGG
Source organism: Thermodesulfovibrionia bacterium (assembly GCA_947258735.1). The sequence goes on from CAMYJJ010000099.1 coordinate 7,561, forward strand.
CAGTGGTCAGACCGCTGATGCCCCCTCCTATAACCAAAATGTTTTTTTCATGCTCTGACATACTATTCCTCCAATTTAAGAGAGTTAGTTAAGTTATCAAGCCAACCTTAATCAGTAAACAGGCCAACCTATCGGAAGGCAGGGTAGACAGTGCAGTTGAATAAATGGTCTTTACTTTACTACAAATCATTAATTCAAGACAATACTATTTTCAGGGAATTTCATTAGAAATTTTAATATGTTAATTGCCTGATAACTTAAATAACTCCCCGGGTGCCCAAAAGGCACCCGGAGAATAATGGTTGCGAAACGGCTTAGTCAGGCCAAATGTTCTTGTGGTCTCTCTTGGACATTGTAAACTCGCCTGTTTCCATGTCGTACTTGGAGCATGTGAATACTTTCCAGTTGTCGTCATCAATGAAGTCATGGTCGCCTCTGTAGTAGTAACCAGGGTACCTTGACTCTTCTCTGTAGAGGATGTGGCGTGCATGTGCCTCAAGTGAGAGTATCCTGTGGTAGTTCTCCCAGCATCTCATCAGTTCGTGCAGGTCAGATGCTGCCATCTTCTGACAGTCCTCTTTGAGCATGGTGAGCTGCTTTAATCCTTCATCAAGCATGGACTTTGATGTCATGTACCACGTTGAGATACCGCCGAAGTACTCATCAGCGATCTTCTGCAGCCTTGTCTGAAGAAGGCTTGGTTTGATATAGAAAGGATTGATCTCAGGATCTGTTGAGTATGTTTTGTTCTTCTCATAAACTTCATATGGAAGATAAAGCTCAGCAGCCATCTCGTCAACACTCTTCCTTGGAGTCGGAGTGTAATCCGGGTTGTCAAGCATAAAGGCTATTGCAGCTTTAGCAGCAATTCTTCCTTCTGCATGAGAACCTGATGAGAATTTGTGTCCTGATGCTCCACAGATGTCACCAGCCATGAAAAGGCCAGGTACTGTTGACATTCTGTTGTAGCCCCAGTGCCAGTCTTCAGGTGTGCCTTCAATGTCGCCAGGTCCTGAACACCAGAACCCTGCACAGCCTGCATGTGAACCAAGGAGATATGGCTCTGTAGGCATAATCTCTGAAGGAGACTTGTCAGGCTCGATGTCTTTACAAGCCCAGAGACCTGCCTGTCCTATGCACATGTCAAGAAAATCTTCCCATGCCTCTGCTTCGAGGTGCTTGACTTTCTTCTTTCCTTCTTTCTCACCGAGCTGCTCCATGAAGGTCTTGTTGATTGCATCCATGGCTTCATCTGTCCTCATCATGATAGGTCCTTTACCCTGCTTCATGTGAAGCATCATGAGGTGGTTCCTCATTGCAGTACCCATCTTGTCAACATACTTGTCGCCATATCTCTTTCTTGCGTCTGCAAGGTTTTCTTCGTCTGCGCAGTAATCTTCGCCAAGGCTGTTTGTTGCTTTTGCCTTAAAGAAGAGGAACCATGCGCCAACAGGACCGTATCCGTCTTTAAAACGGGCAGGTACGAACCTGTTTTCCATCAGTGTAAGCTCAGCACCGGCCTGCATTCCTAATGCATACCCTGAACCCGAGTTCCATACCGGGTACCATGCACGGCCCTGACCTTCTTTTGTAGATCTGGGTCTGAATACATTAACAGCACCGCCAGCAGCAAGTACCATTGCTTTGGCCCTGAAGATGTACATCTTGTGCTCTCTAACGCTGAAACCAACAGCTGCTGCAACCCTGTTAGGATCGTTCGCATCTTTGAAAAGTCTTACGATGAAAACTCTCTCAAAGTGGTTCTGCTCAACGCCGGTAGCTACCCTGTTTTCCTCAAGTGCTTTTTTTGCTGCTTCAGCAACGATGGCCTTGTAAGACTCACCATTGATCATGATCTGCCACTTACCTGATCTAACAGGTGTAGCACCATCTTTCAATGAGCCCTTACCGGCATCATTAGCCTGGAAACCGTCAAGAGAAAAGCCGTCATCGCCTTTTTTCCAGATCGGAAGTCCCCACTCTTCAAACAAATGAACACTGTCATCAACGTGTCTGCCCAGGTCATATACAAGATCGTCCCTTGTAATACCCATAAGGTCAGCTCTTACGTATCTGACGTAATCTTCACACTTATTTTCACCAACATATGTGTTGATAGCAGAAAGACCCATAGCGACCGCACCGCTTCTGTCTGTTGCTGCCTTGTCAACCATAGTGATCCTGTGGTTGTTAGCTTTTGCCCACTGTGTTGCTTCATACGCTGAACCGCAGCATGCCATTCCGCCACCAATAAGGAGCAGATCAGTTTCATGCTCTACGATTTCCGGCTTTTCGCAATATGAAAAAGTACAAGTTTCTTTTTCCATTTTAATCCCTCCTTATTTTATTCTTTCCTGGCTTCATACTGAAAGAAACCAGGCTCTTTGAGTTTTGACATGTCTGCTTCAGGCTTTCCACCGTAACAATCGATAGACGCCTCAGCTGTGGTCCTGATAGGGA
>CAMYJJ010000100.1 GCA_947258735.1 Thermodesulfovibrionia bacterium
TTCTTACCTGAACTATCCATTCTGTATCATTGATTTTATCCACTTTGAGAACTGAGTGACCATAATTAAGCATGGCCTTCGGGATACTGGACGATGCTTCGGGATAGTCAAGCAATATTTCTATGATCTGTCCCACTTCAATGGCTTCAACTCCGAGTTTGGATTTGACCAGAGTATAGGGGCAGACTTCTCCTCTTATATCGAGTTTTTTATCTATCTTTATATCATTCATGCTATGCGTTTCCTCCTTCGACTCTGAGGTAAAGCGGTTTGCCTGACACAACCCTTAATTTCTTTATTTCCTTAAGCGCCTTCATCATGTCCTTTTCCTTAGCTTCATGTGTCATTAAAACCATTGAAACCGCTTTTTCCTTTTTTCTTCCTTTTTGAATCATCGATTCTATACTTATATTGTTATCACCCAGAATGCCTGATATCTTTGATAAAACTCCGGGCTTGTCAATTGCCGACATTCGCAGGTAGTAACAGGTCGATATATCGTCCATCTTTTTTACTTTCAGACCTGGCCTGCCCGATATCTCAAAGCTTTGCATTCGGCAGGCAGCTCCGGCACTGATGTTTCTCGCAATATCTGCAATATCACTGACTACGGCACTGCCTGTAGGCATATCTCCGGCACCTTTCCCATAATACAGTCCGGCGCCGGTTGCATCTCCTTCAACATAAATGGCATTGAATACGCCGTTAACACCTGCAATGGGCATCTTCTCCTGGACCATGGTAGGATGCACTCTCAATTCGACCTCTCTGCCGGAAGGTTTGGCTATTGCCAGCAGCTTTATTTTAAATCCAAATTCAGAGGCAAACTGAATATCCAGCGGCGTAATCCCTGTTATTCCCTGGGTATATATTTTCTTCAGCGATATCGGCAGTCCATATGCAAGTGATGCAAGTATTGCAAGCTTGTGGGCTGAATCAATACCCTCTATATCAAACGTGGGATCTGCCTCTGCATACCCGAGGTCCTGTGCTTCTTTAAGGGTGCTGCTGAAATCAACCCCTTCTTCTGTCATCTTTGTCAAAATATAATTTGCCGTACCATTAATTATCCCAAAAATATTTCCTATGTTATTACCGATCAATGATTCTCTTACGACTTTTATAATCGGGATGCTCCCTGCAACCGATGCCTCAAATCCGACGGCAACACCATGCTTATGCGCGGTCCGGAATATTTCCTGCCCCTTCTCAGCGAGGAGGGCCTTGTTGGCAGTAACAACATGCTTACCATTCCTAATGGCTGCAAGGATAAATTCCTTTGCAGGATGAATGCCCCCTATCAATTCAACGACTATATCAATTTCCGGATCATTTAAAATGCTCTTGGCATCCTTTGTCAGCACTCCCCGGGGTAATGAAATTCCCCTGTCTGTTTTAGTATCCAGATCAGCAATGTTTTTGAGTTTTAATGAAGTGCCAAGCTGCGCCCGAAGTTCCCTGCGTCTCCTCAGCAATATCTTTGCAGTTCCTGCACCGACGGTGCCAAATCCGATAATGCCGATGTTAATATCCCTGTTTTTCATATAATTTAAGAACGTGAAAAAGTATGGTTAATACCGCCATAATTTGTAACTAAATATTATGCTCTAAATAGTCAGTATTATTCAAGAGTTAACCTCAAGAATGCATTTCTCACATTAATCTGCCAATTTCTCCCTGAATTGAGAAAATGAACAAATAAAAAAAGGACAGCCGCCAGGACTGCCCTGATATTATAACCACTTATAAATACTGCTATTATTTATTAAGGGCCTTTTTAATTCCTTTTGTAGCCTGACGTATGCGATGTTCATTTTCTACCAGAGCAAAACGAACATACCCTTCACCTGCAGGCCCAAAGCCGATGCCCGGAGACACGGCGACCCCGGCCTCCTTAATTAAATATTTTGATAATTCAAGTGAGTCCATGTCTTTGAACGGCTCCGGGATTTTAGCCCAGACAAACATGGTTGCCTTTGGAGGTTCTATGTCCCAACCGGCATTTTTAAGTCCGTGAATCAGCACATTGCGCCTGTTTTCATACACCTTTGCAATGTCCCTGACACACTCCTGGGGGCCCCGCAGGGCAATGATACTTGCAATCTGTATTGGCTGAAACATGCCATAATCAAGGTAGCTCTTTATCGTTGTGAGGGCCTCCACGATTTCCCTGTTTCCGCAGCAGAAACCGACTCGCCATCCTGCCATTGAATAGCTCTTTGTCAATGAAAAGAATTCTACCCCGACATCCTTGGCACCCGGTACCTGAAGAAAGCTGGGAGGCTGATACCCGTCAAAGGTCAGATCAGCATAAGCAAAGTCATGGAGAACAATGATATTGTTCTCTTTAGCAAAATCTACAACTTTCCTGAAAAACGCCTCATCAGTACACGTTGTCGTAGGATTATGGGGAAAATTTATGAGCAGGATCTTGGGCCTGGGCCACGCAGCCTTAAACTCATTTTCCATGGCTTCAAAAAAATCAGCGTCCTTCTGAACCGGTATGCTTCTCACATCACCGCCTGCAAGAATGAAGCTGTAGGGATGAATCGGATATGCAGGCGCCGGTGTCAGTATAAGATCTCCCGGTTCTACCATTGCATAGGCAAGGTGTGAAAGACCCTCTTTGGACCCGATTGAAATTACTGCTTCTGTTTCGTGGTCCAGATCAACATCAAAACGTCTCTTATACCACTCACATATCGCAAGCCTTAACTGCGTGATGCCTTTAGAGGCAGAGTACCTGTGGTTCTTTGGATTTCTTGCAGCTTCAACCAGTTTTTCAACGATATGCTCAGGAGTGGGCAGATCAGGATTTCCCATTCCCAGATCAATGATATCTTCTCCTTTTCGTCTGGCATCCATCTTAAGCTTATTCACAATGGAAAACACATAAGGAGGAAGTCTTCTCACCCTTTTAAATTCGTGCATGTAATCTCCTTCTTAATATAGTTTGTGAATAAACTGCCTGTTGTCATGTCCGAAGCCTGCCGGAATCACATACAAACGATTTGAGTTTATACACAAGCACTAACTGATTCTCAGATGAAACAGATTAACACAAAACAACTATCTTTTAAAGAGTATTGAAAAAAAATCAGCCACGATCTGTGATATGCTGACTCACTGCGGATGCTTCTTCAAAAAGGTCTCCTGCGCCCATGGAGCTTCTGGTCAAGGGAGAAGAAGCGACAGCTTTGAACCCTATTTCAAGGGCCCTCTCTTTGTACTGTTCAAATACTTCAGGATGAATATATTCGATTACGGGTATATTGGTCCTCGCCGGCTGCAGATACTGACCTATGGTCAGGAAATCACACCCGGCATTCCTCAGGTCCTGCATCACCGTAACGACTTCTTCATACGTTTCACCAAGTCCGGCCATGATACCTGATTTTGTGCTGATGGCCGGGGCGATTTTTTTGGCCTTATTAAGCACGTTCAGAGACAGCAGGTACTCAGCCTGGGGCCTCACTGTTTCATACAGACGCGGTACAGTTTCAACATTGTGATTGAATACATCAGGGCCGGCCTCTAAAACAGTTTGAATATCCTGAGTATTGCCTTTAAAATCTGGGGTCAAAACCTCTATTTTTATTGATTTGTTTGATTTCCTTACCGCTTCGATGGTTTGTGCAAACTGCCATGCTCCTCCGTCTTCCAGATCGTCTCTTGTAACTGAAGTGATGACAACAAATTCAAGCCCGAGTTCCACCGCTGCCTCTGCAACCCTTTCTGCTTCATCAGGATCGGAAGGGAGAGGAGTGAGCGAATCAACGGCGCAAAAAGAGCAGTTTCTGGTACACCGGTCTCCGAGGATCATGAAGGTAGCCGTATTTTTTGAAAAGCATGTTCCCTGATTCGGACAACGGGCCTCTTCACAGACAGTTGAAAGTCTGTATTTTCTTAAAATTCTTTTTGTCTCGTGAGTACCGGTTAACGGCACTTTTATCCACTCTGGATGTCGCATAATCGTAAAAGTAACTGATTTATTGCGGATATGTCAATTATTAAGGAACGCCTATCCTAGCAGCATGAATTGGCAACTATTTTAATTTAATGAACAAAATGCGTGCCTGAGAATTTTCCTGTTATTTATTAGGTAACATTATAAAAGCATAAATTCTTTTTAGTAGACTGCTGCCCGTTTTCATTGTAAATAAATTATATAGAACAGAGACAGATCATGCAGAGAAAGGATTGAAAAATGAATGACAAACTGAACTGCTGGGAATACATGGAATGCGGAAGGGAACCAAAAGGAATTGAGGATCGAATGTATGACACATGTTCTGTTCCCACATTCACTGAAGCTGACGGCTTGAATGATGGTAAGAATGGCGGCAGGATATGCTGGGCTATTGCCGGAACATTTGGTAATGGAAACGTGACTGGTAAATATGCGTGTGAAAAATTCTCATGTGCAAATTGTGATTTCTTCAAACTTGTCAGTGATGAGCAGGGAGTGGAATGTTTTGAAATAATAAGACCCGTTCAGATGAGCCGATTCAAAAAGAAACATACAGAAGTCCTATCAGATGTTGTTGAAAGACGATCAAATGCGCGGTGGCCTTCAAACCTGAGTACATGTTTCAGCTGCTGTAACATCGATTACTCAGGCACAGTGACCAATATATCTGAAACAGGGATGTTTATTACTACCAGAAATATGTGCTATCCGGATAATGCACAATTTGAACTGCAATTGGATATACAGAATAAACTTCTTATACTGCCGGTCAGAATGTGCAGGCTCATCATCTCTCCTGACCTGGAAGACGGCATGGGAGTTGAAATTATCAACCCGCCGCAAAGTTATCTTCTCTCATTGGAAAAGCTGAAACTGCATAATTAATTTGGCCATTTCAGTGCCCCGGCCTTATAAAGCACAGATTACATCAACTGTCCGGCTATACGATTAAATACTTTATGTGCAGTAACATTTTCAGGCCGCATCAGGTGCGGGATGTTCCCGATGACAGGAACCCTCCCAAGGCAGGAGATTGCATCCGGATTAGTTTTGTGTGATATATCTCTGTGTATTTTTACAGCATGATTAATAATAAAACCCGCTACGTCAATGCCTTTTCTACGTGCAGCTTCTACTGTTAACAGTGAATGGTTAATGGTACCCAGACCGGGCCTTGCAATGATGATAATGGGCAGACCAAGGTCCATGATCAGGTCAAGGAAGAGATATGTTCCATAAAGAGGAACCATAATCCCTCCGGCCCCCTCTGCAATTATCACGTCATATTTCCCTGCCAGTTTCTTAAATGCATTTAATATTTTTCTTTTCTCAATTTGAACACCCTCCTGTCCAGCAGCAATGGACGGTGCAAGTGGGTTTCTCAACCTGTAGGGATTGATTGTATCAATCGGTTCATCAGTGCCGGACGCTTTAATCAGCTTTAATGTATCTTCAGGTACAAGCTGTCCACGTCTGACTCTGCACCCCGTCTCAACCGGTTTCATCGGACACACATTGATCCCCTGCTCTTTCATGGCCCTAATCAAACCGGCAGCTACAAAAGTCTTGCCGACCCCTGTATCAGTCCCTGTTACAAAATAACCTTTGTTCATTATATATTTAAAGTACCAACGTTCTTGTCATTCCGGTAGTCCTTAAGCCGGAATCCAGTTTTTAAAAACTTCTGGATGCCGGATCAAGCCCGGCATGACAGCAATGTATCATTAAAAGAGGATATGTATTATCGTTATAGTTCTTACTATTTATTTTTTAACTCTCATTTAAATTATTCTGCTATCCAGATTAAATACCTGCCCAGTTATTCCGGTTGTGGTTACAAGATGACATATGAATTCAGCAATATTGTGTGGTTCAGAAAATCTATGATCAATGCTGTGATTCAGGGCCTCATCCTGAGCTTTTCCGCTTGATGCAGATCCCATGCCTGTCATCATATAGCCGGGAAGCACCGCATTAACCATTATGTCATACCTTCCCAGTTCAACTGCAGCTGATCTGGTCAATCCGATGAGCGCTGCTTTTGAGGAAGCATACGCTGATAATCCCTGTTTTCCCTTTATCCCGGCATAGGACGAGATATTGATAATGTGACCCTTTCGCTGTTTTATCATCTGCCCTGCAGCTGCTTTAGTCATATTGAATGGGCCTTTCAAGTTGGTGTCCAATACGTCTGCAAACATATCCTCAGATGTTTTTATAAGCAGGGACTCTTTTGTAATGCCGGCATTATTAACGAGAAGGTCTACCCTGCCCCATGTATCAATTACTGTCTTTACAAGATGCTGTGCATCATTGTGGGATCTGACATCACCCTTTAAGACTAATGAATTGTTTATTCCCTCTGATGTATTATCCGCACTCTCGCGGTCAGTATGATAATGGACCGCTACTTTATAGTTTCTTTTTCCAAGAGCCAGGGCAATGGATTTTCCAAGACCTCTTGATGAACCAGTGACTATACAGACCATTGAATTTATGTTTTATTACTGTTGAAGGACACATTCCAAGAGATGTGTCCTTTTCTGTTATTGGGATTTTTTTAGTAATTTATTGAGAGATGGCTTAACGTCTGGCAGATTTTCTGTTATGATTTTCCAGATGATGTTCAGATCTATCCCAAAATCTTCATGAGCAATTATATTTCTAAGTCCAGTCATTCTGTGCCAGGGGACTTCTTTCGAAATCTCTTTATAATTGCCAGGTATTCTTTTAGCAGCTTCACCTATTATTTCCAAATTTCTTACAACAGCATCAATTGTCTTACTGTCATCAATAAAGGACTTGTAATTTAATTCACTGATGTAAAGTTCAATTTTCTCGATAGATTCAATGATATCCTCCAGAAACATGAGGTATGACCTATCATTCATACTGAAACTACTTCCTTTAAAATATTCTCTTTGATCTGTCTCTTTAAAGCCATTGGCGTAGCAAGATCGACCTTCATACCGAGAATACTCTCTAAATAAGCTATTAAATCAACATATTCCCATCCTATAGGTTCATCAAAATCAACGAGTATGTCTATGTCACTTCTATTGTTCTCTTCTCCACGAGCAAAAGAACCAAAAATACCTATATTTTTTACATGGTATTTCAATCGCAAGTCATCTCTATGAGATCGAAGAGTATCCTTAATTTCATCTAAAGTTTTCATGAATCCTTTTTCAGAATTATACCACAAAGAATATGAGTCAGAAACGGAATATTTTTACAATAGTTACGCTACTTCTTATAAGCAATGATGTTGAACTGTAACATTAATAATTCCGGAAATAATAAGCCCCAGATTAACATATGAAGTTGCATGGAAAGCCCAGGTATAATTTTAATTTGCCCGAAATCATTCGCATTATACATTTTGTATTTAATATTCTTTCAAATACTCCAAAACCCGATCAATATCTTCAGTCGTATGACCTGCGGTTACCGAAAACCTGATCCTGCATCTGTTTTCCTTTACCGTTGGAGGCCGTATTGCCGGTGCATAGATATTTTTCCTGTACAGGTATTTTTCCAGTCGAAGGGTTTCTTTGAGATTTCCCGTGAGAATGGGAATGATCGGGGTTTCGGATTGCATTGTTTCAAAACCAAGCTCTGAGACCCCTTTGAAGAGTCTTTCCCTGTTTCTCCATAATCTATTTCTCAGACGGGAAGAACTGGTAGCTATAATATGAAGTGCCATTGCTGATGCCGATGCAACAGCAGGGGGTAATGCAGTGGAGTACATAAAACTCCTGGACCTGTTGACAAGCAGGTTTATTAAGGAACTATTGCCGGCAACAAAAGCGCCGAAACATCCGGCGGCCTTGCTCAGTGTTCCCATCTGAATAATACTCCTGTCTTTAATGGCAAAATGTTCCAGTCCGCCCCTGCCTGTTTTACCCAGAACACCAGTACCATGCGCATCATCGATCATAAACAGCGCGTTAAACTGCCTGCTTAATGTACGGATTGATTTCAATGGAGCGATATCACCGTCCATGCTGAAAACAGTATCTGTTACAATTAACTTTTTCTTGATGGCCTTATTTTTTAAGGATGTTATCAGCAGTTCCTCGAGGTGAGACAGGTCCTTATGCCGGTAAATGCTGATGTTGGCCTTTGACAGCCTGGCGCCATCGATAATGCTTGCATGGTTTAACTCATCACTGAAGATGATAGTGTTTTCATCTGCAATTACAGGCAGTATCCCGGTATTGGCTGCATAGCCTGTGTTAAATAAAAGGGCAGTTCGGGTATTCTTAAACCGTGCTATTGACTGCTCAAGCATGACATGCGGTGTCATAGTGCCGCTTAATAGCCGTGCCGCTCCTGCACCGACTCCATATCGCTGTATGGCAAAGCACGCAGCTTTTATTACTTCCCTATGCCCGGACAGGTTCAGGTAATCATTGGAAGCATAATTGATACAGGTTTTCCCTTTGACGGATATACGCGGACCCTGGGGTGACTCAATGCAGGTAAGTTTTCTAAGAAGAGAGCTATCTTTAAGCCGTTTCAGTTCATCCTTAAAAGATTCAGTCTTTGTTCTTTGTTCTTTGATCTTTGTTCTGTTTTCTTTGACCTGCCCCCTGATTTTATCAGACGCCTTCACGTTCATCAGGGGCCCAGATATATTTATGGATCTGGAGCTGCACTCTTACCGGAAGGTTATCCTGTAATACCCAGGTAACCAGGTCCTTGGGCGAAAGGTCACCATAGGCCGGTGACATGAGAATATTATCGAAACGTTCGTTCAGATTATTTTCTGAAATGATATTTTTTGCCCACTGATAATCGGACTCGTCCATAACAACAAACTTGATCTGGTCCGTTTTTTTAAGAAAATCAAAATTCTTTGGCCTCATACGCTCGCTCATATTGCTCTTGGGTGTCTTGTAGTCCATGATAATATTCAGCCTTTTATCGAGGCATCCTATGCAGATGGAGCCGTTTGTTTCTATCAGTACCTCATAGCCTTTATCAAGAAGCGTTTTTAACAGCTTCGGGGTCTCTTCCTGGAGAAGCGGTTCACCTCCGGTAAATTCGACGCATTTAACACCATACTCTTCAATCTTTGCAATGATATCCTCATCACTGATCTCTTCTCCGTTATAATAAGCATAGTTGGTGTCGCAATACGTGCATCTGAGGTTGCAGCCGGCAAGCCTGATAAAGGTACAGGGCAGTCCCGCATATGTTGACTCCCCCTGAATACTTTTGAATATTTCGTTTATCTTAAGCATGAATAAGTAGAAATTAAACGTTGTTTATGATAAGAAGATAATATCATATAATGAAATCTCTTGACAATTATCATAATTATACAGTTATACTTTTCTAGATGAAAAAATTCCTTCTTATTCCTGCAATTATATTGATCACCCTGTATTTCCATCCGTTACAGGCTTGCGCGGACATACGTGTGGTAAGAGTCAACGGTGTTGTCAATCCTGTGATGTCAGAATTTATCTCATCGAACATTGATCTGGCTGATAAAAATAATGCAGAAGCAGTGGTAATCGAACTGGATACACCGGGCGGCCTGGACACATCGATGAGATTAATTGTAAAGAAGATTAATGCAAGCAGGACACCCGTTATTGTGTATGTATCGCCGGGCGGTGCCCGGGCAGCGTCCGCCGGCGTGTTTATCACCATGGCTGCACATGTAGCTGCCATGGCTCCCGGTACAAACATCGGTGCTGCCCATCCGGTAGCTGTTGGAGGCAAGATGGACAAGACCATGGCTGAAAAGGCTGAAAATGATGCAGCCGCTTATATCATATCCATAGCTGAAAAAAGAAACAGGAATGCTGAATGGGCTGAAAAAGCTGTCAGGGAAAGCCTCTCCATAACCGAAAACGAAGCGCTGAAGACGAATGTGATAGACATGGTTTCGAACAACTTAACATCATTGCTCGCAGCCGTTGATAACAAAGAGGTCGAGACGATTGATGGCAAGATGAACATCAACACCAGTGAGGTCAACATAATTTATGTGGAAATGAGTGTTCGTCATAAGATCCTGGACATAATCAGTG
>CAMYJJ010000101.1 GCA_947258735.1 Thermodesulfovibrionia bacterium
CACCCTTGAATTTCGTATGAGGCGTGATCGAGCCGGGCTTGGCCAGTACCATGCCCCTCTCTACCTCATCCTTGCCTGTTCCCCGCAGCAGTATCCCTACATTGTCGCCGGCCCTTCCTTCATCCAGCAGCTTCCTGAACATCTCCACCCCGGTTGCCACGGTCTTCTGCGTATCGCTTATGCCCACTATCTCCACTTCCTCGCCTACCTTGATGATTCCACGCTCTATCCTTCCGGTTACCACGGTTCCCCGTCCGGAGATGCTGAATACGTCCTCAACCGGCATCAGGTACGGCTTGTCTATATCTCTCTCAGGGGTCGGTACATATTCATCTATCGCATTCATCAGCTCATCTATGCTCTTGTACTCTTCCCCTGATGTATCGTCTCCCCCTTCAAGCGCCTTTAAGGCTGACCCCTTGATTATGGGGATATCATCTCCGGGAAATTCATACTTGGATAACAGCTCCCTTACTTCCATCTCTACCAGCTCCAGAAGCTCAGGGTCATCCACCATGTCGGTCTTGTTCATGTATACAACTATATAAGGCACGCCTACCTGCCGTGCAAGCAGGATATGCTCCCTTGTCTGAGGCATCGGGCCGTCTGCTGCTGATACAACCAGCACTGCTCCGTCCATCTGCGCTGCTCCTGTTATCATGTTCTTTACATAGTCAGCATGGCCCGGGCAGTCCACATGTGCATAGTGCCGTTGGTCTGTCTCGTACTCTACATGGGCTGTTGCTATGGTTATTCCTCTTGCCTTTTCCTCAGGGGCGTTGTCAATTGAATCAAATGCCCGGAAGTCTGCCTTGCCTTTCAGACCAAGATATTTTGTGATCGCGGCTGTCAGCGTGGTCTTCCCATGATCTACATGCCCGATTGTTCCTATGTTTACGTGCGGCTTTACTCTCTCAAATTTTGCTTTAGCCATTATTGCCTCCTAATATATCGCTAACCGTTATATGTTATATGTATTTTGTTATTAATGCTCGTACAAAAAAACGTATAACCTGCAATTAATACCTATTAACTGCTAACTATTAACAAATGACTACCATGGAGCCCATGACCGGGATTGAACCGGTGACCTCATCCTTACCAAGGATGTGCTCTGCCGACTGAGCTACATGGGCATTTTAGAGTTAAGAGTATGGAGTTATGAGTTATCATTAATTACTTTTATTCATATTCTTAAATAACTCTAAACTCTCGACTCCATGCTCATATAAAATGGAGCGGGAGACGGGCATCGAACCCGCGACCCTCAGCTTGGAAGGCTGACGCTCTACCACTGAGCTACTCCCGCATTTAAAAGTGAGAAGTACAAAGTCAGAAGTGATAAAGTACAAAATTAAAAAACTCTTCATCTTAACTCTTCTGTCGATAACTTCCTACTTTTTACTTATCAAGTGTTCACTTGCAATTTGCGCTGCACATTGCAATGGTGGAGAGGGGAGGATTCGAACCTCCGTAGGCGGAGCCAACGGGTTTACAGCCCGTCCCCTTTGGCCACTCGGGTACCTCTCCTTATACTAAAGTAGTTAGTAGTAAGTAGCTAATGGGTGAGAATTATAATATTCTTTTACCTGTCTCCTGACTACTATCTCCTGACTACTGTTTCTTCCTGGAGCCGATGAAGGGACTCGAACCCCCGACATGCTGATTACAAATCAGCTGCTCTACCAACTGAGCTACATCGGCAATACAAACGCAAAAATACACTTAACGGGCAGCTCGTTCTTAAGCTCCGCTAAAGCGTTTAAGCACCTAATTAAATCAAGAACTTAATGTTGAACCGATATAATATATAAAACTCCGGATTCGGTCAACCCGTAATCATAACAAATATCAAGATTTTATTACAAGCATACATAATTACTTCGTAAGGCCAAAGTGAAGATTGCTAAAAAAATGACAATTTATTAAATAATATTTACATTGCAAGCCGGGCAAATTGTCTATCAGGATTATGCGGAAATAAATATTTAAATCGGCGCCTTCGGGTTTGAGCTGTTTACAAGATGACAACGTACCATATGTCCATTTGAATATTCCTTTGGCTCAGGCCATTCCTTCCTGCATACCTCTGCTGCGACAGGACATCTTGTATGAAATCGGCATCCTGAAGGGGGATTAATGGGAGACGGAACATCTCCTTTCAAGATAATGGCCTTTTTTTTCTGTCCCGGATCAGGAGTAAGGTTTGCTGATAACAGGGCTATTGTATAAGGATGAAGAGGGTTTGAGTAGAACTCCTTTACATCCGCTACTTCCGTAATCTCTCCCAGATACATGGTGGCAATCCTGTCTGAGACATGCTCGACCACTGAAAGGTCATGGGTTATGAACAGGTACGAGAGATCAAAGTCTTTTTTCAGGTCAGATAAAAGGTTGAGAATCTGGGCCTGTATTGATACATCAAGGGCTGATACTGGTTCATCGCAGATAATTAACTTTGGATTCAGTGACAGGGCGCGTGCAATTGCTATCCTCTGCCTCTGTCCCCCGGAGAATTCATGAGGATAGCGGTTATAATGCCCCGCGGACAGTCCCACTTTCTCAAGAAGGCCCTCAACGATCTCCTTTTTTTGTCTGCCCTTTGCGATCTTATGGGCGCCGATACCTTCTGCGATTATACTTCCCACAGAAAGCCGGGGATTTAAAGATGAATAGGGGTCCTGAAAAATGATCTGCATATTTTTTCGCAACTGCCGGAGTTCATCACCGCGTAGTTGAAAGATGTCTTTTCCTTCAAACATGACATGTCCATCTGTCGGTTCTGTTAAACGTAAAATTACACGGCTCGCTGTAGTCTTGCCGCACCCTGACTCTCCCACAAGGCCCAGGGTTTCTCCCTGTTTAATATGGAAAGAAATATTATCGACCGCTTTTACATGGTTGACGACTTTGGAGAAGAGCCCGCTGGTAATGGGGAAGTATTTTTTGAGTTCTTTCACCTCAAGGATTGTATGATTATGAGCAGTCATCATGAGGTAGAAACCCCTGAGGTTCTTTGCATCCATACTGTTTTATCAATAGTGCTGCTGAAATGACAGGCCGAATTGTGCCCTTGAGTGACTTCCTTCAAAACAGGCTCATTGCTATGGCATATTTCCTGTGCAAATGCGCATCGGGGCCAGAACTTGCAGCCATCAGGAAAGGCAAGGGGATTGGGAACATTGCCCGGGATGACATAGAGGTCTTTTTTCTTTTCCCCCAGCACCGGGATTGAAGTGAACAGTCCCAATGTATAAGGATGCCTGGGATTATTATATATCTCCTTCACAGGTCCGTACTCAACTATTTTTGATGCATACATGATTGCAACGTGAGAGGCCATGTTGGCAACAACGCCCAGATCATGGGTCACCATTAAAATAGACATGCCAAACTCATCCTGAAGAGAGTTCATCAGATCAAGGATCTGGGCCTGAATGGTGACATCAAGGGCGGTTGTGGGTTCGTCAGCAATAAGGAGGTCAGGGTTGCACGAAAGAGCCATGGCAATCATTATCCTCTGTTTCATCCCCCCTGACATCTGGTGGGGATAATCATGTGCACGGATTTCAGGTGACGGTATGCCAACCTTGTTTAGAATTTCTATGGTAAGCTTCCAGGAATCGGATTCGTTTTTGTTCTGATGAAGCATAATTGCCTCCTGAATCTGGTTGCCGACAGTAAATACAGGGTTGAGGGAGGTCATCGGTTCCTGGAAAATCATGCTGATGTCATTTCCCCGGATACCTTCCATACCTTTTTCGGAGAAATTGAGCAGGTCTTTTCCCTTATAAATAATCTCACCACCAGCTATAACTCCGGGAGGGGATGGTATGAGCCTCAGGATCGAAAGGCAGGTAACACTCTTACCGCAGCCAGATTCACCGACAAGGCCGAGGGTGGTACCCTTTGCAATTTCCAGGTCAACACCATCCACTGATTTTACAAGTCCCTCGTCAGTGTCAAAGTGGACTTTGAGGTTATTAATCTTTAGTATTGGTTCACTATTGTCACGTTTATTGATCATATTCATATCTCATCTTAAATCGGTATCCGTTGTCCGGAATCCATGTCCGGAAAAAACGGATACCGGAAAACGGTCACGGATAACGATCCTCATTTCTTCCTCAACTTTGGATTTAACGCATCCCTCAGGCCTTCTCCAAACAGGTTAAAGGCAAGAACTACTATCAAAATTGATAATCCCGGTATATATGTTAACCATGGCGCATCAAAGAGGAACTTTTTCCCGTCAGATAAAATATTGCCCCATGTTGCATGAGGCGGCGGCACCCCAATTCCCAGAAAGCTTAATGCTGCTTCTGTTAAAATGGCGCCTGCTATTCCTATAGTTGCTGAAACAAGGACCGGCGCTATTGCATTTGGGATCATATGACGGAATATAATGCTCATATCCTTTATCCCCATGGCATTTGCAGCAGACACAAAGTCCTGCTCACGCAGGGTAAGAAATTCTGCCCTGACAAACCTCGTAGTGCCCATCCAGCTTGTTAATCCAATGACTATCATTATGTTGTAGATGCTTGGAGGCAGTATTGCCACAACAGTGAGAATCAGAAAGAAGCTGGGAAAACAGAGCATGACATCAACAAATCTCATAACCAGGCTATCTACATTTATTGTTTTAAAAAACAGAAAGTCCAGTTTTTTTGTTTGAAGGCTTCCTTTTTCTGACATCATGGAATAGAACAATGAGCATGCTAATAAAACGATGCTTATGATAAACGTATTGAGAGCATAACTGTTCTGGCCGGAGGCCCAGAAGATAAGAGAAATAAGAAACACAACAAGACCAAGCACGGGTAAAAATCGGATTCTTACATTGCCATAATAACCTGCCAATCCACCGAGAATAATACCAATCAGGATTGATATTCCTACAGCTACAAATCCGATTGTCAAAGACACCCATGCTCCCTGCATCATCCGGGCGAATATGTCCCGGCCCAGGTCATCGGTACCAAGAATATACAATCCAAAAACAGGAAAGTCTTCCGGCTTGATAATCTCAGAATCCACCGGGGTCAAAGGACTTCGCAGTTTTTCAGACAAGCGTATTTTTGCAGGATCCAGAACAGGATTATCTCCGTTTGTCAGAGCAAAACCGGCCACAGCAACCATAAAAAACATGATAAAGATAATAAGCCCGGCAAGGGCCATCCTGTTTTTTTTAAATATTCGCCAGGCTTCGGTAAACTGAGAGACTTCCTCTGCAAGTCCGTGGCTGAGTTCATTTATGTTCTGTTCGTTTGCCATCGTATGCCTGTGTGTAGGGGCAATTCCTGAATTGCCCCTACCATTACAATCGTATCCTTGGATCTACCACCATATATAAAAGGTCTGAAATAAACGTTCCGATAAGAGTTAAAACTGCCGCAATAAAATTCAACGCTATTATGATAGGGTAATCACGGGCTATGATCGCTTCATATCCCATTCGTCCCATTCCAGGCCATGCAAAGATGGATTCGATTATGACCGAGCCGCCGATCAGCCCCGGGAGTATCAGTCCGAACATGGTCACGAATGGAAGCAGGGCATTTCTGAGGCCGTGCCTGTAGTAGACCCTGTCTTCGGAGAGCCCTTTTGCCTGGGCTGTCCTTATATAGTCCTGGTGGATAACTTCAAGCATCTGGGCCCTGACATAACGGGACAGGAGCGCTATACCTCCCAGTGCGCCCAGGATGGATGGAATGACCAAATGCCATATCCTGTCCATTATTTTATAAAGCTCACCGGCCTGGGCCATGCCAAAGGTATGCATACCAATCACAGGGATATTAAATGTTTTTACTACAAAAATAATTATTATATACGCGAAGAAAAAGCTTGGAATAGAGATGAGCACATAGGCAAAGAAGGTAGTTGTCCTGTCAAAGACAGATCCCCGCTTTATGGCCGCGCCTATGCCAACAGGAAAAGACAGGCACCACGTGATGATCGTGCCTACGATAAAGAGCCAGAGGCTGTTCATGAACCGTTCATGGATTTTACCAAGTACCGGCTGATTGTCTTTCCATGATTTTAATTCCCCTGTGAACAGGTTTTTATAGAAAAGGAAATACTGTACCTGCAATGGCTTGTCGAGATTAAACTCCTGTCTGAACCTGACAAGGTCATCAGGGGTAAACTTCGGGTTCAGGGGATCGATCTGGCTTGGTTCTCCCGGAGCAAGATAGACAACGAGAAAAGAGATGATCGAAATAAACAGTAATGTAACCAGTTTCTGTAAAAAGCTTCTTATGGTAAAGGAAAACATAATTAATTTAACAAATCCGTTATAAGTCGTCATTCCCGTGAAAACGGGAATCCAGAAAAGTTCTTTGAACCAAACTGGATACCTCTCGTCGAGACTGTTTCACAATATATAAGACATTTCTAATGTCATTCTGAATTTATTTCAGAATCTCGTCTTATGAGAATCTTGCATATCATGAGATCCTGAAACAAGTTCAGGATGACAACTATGATACAGTCTGTTCGCAGGAATGATAGAATAATGAGATTTCTTTTAATTAAATGTGTACTATGATTAATCATTCCGTATCAAAAACCGGGTTTTGTGCCAGTTTAACCCATTTATTAAAATGAAAGCTGTAATTACCAGTCCTGGTGGGTGTTATCTTCTTGAAGATTTCTTCTCCGGATAACAGCACTTCTTTTAAGACAATCTTCTTATCCAGTACCGCTGTCCATTTCCCCACATATAAAAATGTATAAGGCTGTTCCTCTGCTATGATCCTGTGCAATTGATGGCTGTAGCCAACCTGTTTATCATACTCATACTCTTGTCTGATTTTCACGATAAGATCATCAGCCGTTTGATTTTTGAACCCAACAAAATTTAACTGCTGCGGGTTAGTCTGACTTGAATGCCATATCTGATAAAGATCAGGGTCGATACCCATTGACCAGCCCAGTATAAGTGCGTCAAAATTACCTGTGTTTACATGATTGCCAAGAAAAACAGTCCACTCTACAATATCCGTATTTACATCTATGCCGATCTTTTTCCATGCATCCTGTGCAATTGCCAGAATGCTCTTTCTCAGGTCATTCCCACTGTTCGTAATAAGGGTAAAGGCAAGGATTTTCCCATCTTTCTCAAGCTTTCCGCTATTATTTCTCTGCCATCCTGCCTCTTTCAAAAGTCTGAGAGCTCCATCAGGATCATATGACAGGGGCTGAATGCTTTTATCATAATAGTCAGTCTGTTTTACAAAAGGACCGGTGATTTTATCAGCCTGATTATACATTACATATTTAATGATCTTATCGATGTCAATGGCCATGCCAAGGGCCCTGCGGACCCTTTTATCCTTAAATGGCTCACGTCTCATGTTATATCCGATATAGGTATAGCCAAAAGAAAGTCCTGAAAAATTCTGATAGGCAGGATCTTTTTTCAGACGTTCTACCTGATGAGGCTGCACGCCATAACTGTCAATTGCACCGCCATAAAACTCCATTTCCTGGGTCAGCAGATCAGGCACGATACGAAAGGTATAACTTTTATAGTTCGGGGCCCCTTCCCAGTAAGCATCATGCCTGTTCAGGACAATATACTGGTCTGACTTCCACTCACTGAATACAAAAGGCCCTGTACCAACAGGAGCGCGGTTGAAATTGCTGTCTCTCATGGTAACCTTCTCCGGGTCTTCTCCTTTTTCATCAGCTTCTTTTCTTAACGCATCCTTGTTTAAGAGATGCTCAGGCAGCATGCCCATGCTCCAGGTGCCAAAGGCCGGTTGGTATAGCCTTTTATAAACCACTTTCACGGTGTAATTATCCAGTACCTCCAGGCTTTTTACCGGCTCATAATCAGGAATGCGTGGAGACAGGTTCTTATTGTCCATGATAGACCGGTACGTAAATTCTACGTCACGGGCATCAAACTCATGGCCGTCATGAAACCTGACTCCCTTTCTCAGGTTAAAGATAATGACCGGGTTATGTTCAGTCATCGAAAGGACCTGGGGAGCAATAACCGATAAGGTATCCTGATGCTCTCTGGCTTGTATTTCAACATAGTCTGCCGGAGCAAACGAATCAAAGTACTCCTTGCCCAGAATTAATTTTATGTTGTCAAAAAAGTCCTGGTCCACTTTTTTCAGCGTGACCTTAAATCGATGGGGGGCCTTGAATATAACATTTATATTAATGAGATCTGGAATACCATCCCCGTTTGTATCAGGCCCGGGTATCTGGACCATTGTCTCTCCCTGTACCGGAGGGATGATCTCGATCTTCTTAATATTGCGTAATGTCTTTTTCAGAGATGGCGCATCGCCATTATAAGAAAGAATCTTCAATTTAATACGTTCAGGATCAGTGACAACCTGTCCATATATTGGTGCTTTTTGATTGAGAAAAAAGTATGCCTCTTCATAGACTTCCCAGCTTTCAGCCAGCCGTCCGCGAAACCTCAGGTCTTCATCCCTGTCGATCAGGCCGTCGAACACCTGGTCCACGATCGTACTGCTGGCATTGTCAGCATTGAGTATGGGATTCAGTATTTTGGCATCCCCTATGGAGGCGGTTATATACTCCTCGAGCCTGTATGGATTGCCTTTCGCCTGCTCATCATATGTCGGTACCCAGAAAAAGGACTGAAGCAAAATAAAGAAAATAAGTACGGGAAGCAGTATGAGGACTCGTTTTATCAGCATTTTGTCAGTCTATTAAGCACTACCGATTTTTGTGTAGTAATTTCTCATTTTATAAATGTTGCCATATGGTATAGCATACCATCCTCCATGTATCTTCGTTGTCATTCCCGCGGTCTTTTTGGCGGGAATCCAGAATCTATAATAGATCATCATACAAATTCTTCCATTCAATATTCTTTTCCTCAATAAGTCTCAACTTCCATTTCCTCTCCCACTTCTTTATCTGTTTCTCTCTCATTATTGCGGCACCCGGGGTCTCATGCGTTTCATACCATACAAGGCAATGCACACCATGTTTCTTTGTAAATCCATCAACCATACTATTCTTGTGCTCATACACGCGTTTAATAAGATCAGATGTCATTCCAACATAGAGTGTGCCGTTACGCCTGCTGCATAGCATATATACAAAATAAGTTTTCATTAATTAAACTGGATTCCCGCCCAAAAAACCGCGGGAATGACGACAAAGACTCTATTTTATAAAGGAGAATGCCGTATAAGGTCAAGAGTGTTAAGACACTATCATGTATATATCCCTTTTCACTTTAAATAAACGTAAAAATAAGGAAGTATTTAATTAAAGAAAGCCTTGAAGCTCTGCGGATATAATCATCTACTCCTATGGTTGTCATTCCCGCGGTTTGTTGAGCGGGTCGGAGCGACTCATGCGTAGACTCGCATCGAGAATCCAGAGTTTTTCCATAGGGTCTGGATTCCGGCTTAAAGACTGCCGGAATGACAGAATAATCCCCCGGTTCCCCCCTTTTCTTATGGAGAAATTAAAGAGGGGATGGGACGGGAGGGAACTCCAGGCTTCCAGTAACGTAGATTACCTATCTGAGTTCATTCAAAACCCCGTCAAACAACTGACAAAAAATGTCAGTCAGGACGTAAATTTTTTGTCAATTGCAGCAGGTTAAATATGTGCAATTATGTAATAGCTTAATTTAATTGATAAATTGCCTATAAAAATTACTGGCACAAAACCTGCTTAATAACAAGCAAATGATGATGACATCAAAGCACAGACAAAAGGAGGTGGAAGAATTTAATCAGGCAGGTAGAAGAGCTACCGCCAGCAAATAAATAACAGGTCATATGACCAAATAAATTTTAAGGAGGACGTAATGTACAAGGCAGTTAATAAAATGAAGGAGCAAAAAGGTTTTACCCTTATCGAATTGCTGATCGTTGTTG
>CAMYJJ010000102.1 GCA_947258735.1 Thermodesulfovibrionia bacterium
CTCATATCCCCGTCTTGTAGCATCCAGATTACCGTCAATGATCTTCTGCGCAAATTTCTTGCCGAAACTCTTTTTGACATTTTCCAGAAGCACATCCATCTCAACAACACCTGTCGCCTTGATAAGTGCGCCCAGCATTGATGAATTCGGCAGAGGCCGTCCAAAAGAGTCTACAGCAATTTTTGTTGCGTCAACTGCGAATACTTTCTGAGAGTCCTTTGCCTGGAGCTTTGCCCTTACTTCTTTCGGGTCTTTTGAAGTATTTACTACATAAATAGCATCATCCGGCGCGCCTTCGGATACATTTACCGCGTCCATAAGAGTAGCATCTGCTATACTGATGACCTTTGGATGAAGGACCGGTCCGTACATTCTTATTACATTGTCACTTATCCTGTTAAATGCCCTGATCGGGGCCCCTGCTCTTTCAGGCCCGTATTCCGGGAACGCCTGAACATAACCGCCGCCGCTGAGGCATGCGTCTGCCAGGACCTTGGCAGCAGTAACAGTACCCTGTCCGCCGCGGCCGTGCCAGCGAATTTCAATTGCTTTTGCCATAGTGTTTTCCTCCAGAACTGCTGGTTTATAGCTATCAGATAAAAAGAAGACTACT
Source organism: Thermodesulfovibrionia bacterium (assembly GCA_947258735.1). Next base: position 614 of record CAMYJJ010000102.1, read on the forward strand.
ATAGCCTAAATTTCATGCTAATTACAAGTAAACGGACCAGAAAAGTTGTTTTGCTATTTCCCTTAAGAATACACGTAAATCAGTGTGCCGGGCATGACAAAAGCAATTATGATGAAGAAGGAATGGAATCAGAAAATTTAGGGAAATACAGCGAAAACACAGTTCCTTTTGTCTCTTTGCTCTGAACGTCCATTCTGCCGTTATGGTTTTCTATTATTTCCTTCACGATACTGAGGCCCAGCCCGTAACCGGTATGGCTGTTCATCTTACCCTGTCTTTCACGGCTCCTTGACGCATCTACCCGGTAGAACCTTTGGAAAATGTTTTCGATTTTGTCTTCCGGTATTCCCATGCCTGTGTCTGTTACCTCTATAACTGCCTCGTTCGAGGTCTCACCTACTTTCATTATTACGGAACCACCCTCATGAGTGTACTTAAGAGCATTGTCCAGCACATTTATCAGCGCGTCATCAACAGATGGTTTATCACCCTGTATACATACATCATTCCGGCAGATAACAGATTCCAGACGTATTCCCTTATTTTTGGCGACCGTTGAAAACATTGAAGTAATGTTACCAGTAATATCATTAAGGGAAATTCTCTCTTTTTTCATATGGTATCTATTCTGTTCGAGCCGGGATAATGGATGCTTATTGAATAAATTATTTCAGGCCCCGGGTGTATGTAAACAGGTCAGTGATATCTGTATCAGTTAAATTCATGTCCATGACTCCTGAGGGCATATCAGACCCGGGGTGTCCCCACCTGATTTTGTGCAGGGTTTCCTGGGGGTTGTCATTGGACAGCCAGCCCACTCCCTGTATACCGTCTGACTTGCTTTTGAAGTCAAGTTCCTTTCCATCGCTGCCATGACAATCGGCGCAGTGAGTTTCATACAGAGGTTTTCCTGCAAAAGGACTCCCCTTGCCAGAGCCATCTGGATTCAGTGCAGCTGACATATCTGTAAGTCCTTCTCTTATAAATTTTACCAGTGCCCATGTTTGCCCATCAGATAAATATCCGGAAAAGGAATGGTCAGGCATGGAACCGGTCATAATGCCATATAGGTCCTTTGGTGATCTGGTTCTTGAATTGTAAACGCCTTTAATGCCTGTGTAGTGAGAGCCTTTGCTGTATCTGCCGTCTTTACCAATGTAATCCCACCCGTGACACTCTTTACATCTCCATGTTGAAGAACCACTTTTTTTAGCTGAAGGCGGATAGGCCGGATGATTACCATTGACCCTGGCATTTACAACGTTTAACCAATTGTCATAAAGAAGTCCGCCGAGCTTAATGTCAGCCTTTCTGTAGTCATCAGGAGCTTCCTGTGACCTCAGATTTTTATCTGTACATGCCTGAATAAAAAACAACGATGCCAGGATGGTGATTAACGAGAAAAGAAATATCTTTTTTTCCATTTTACGTCCTCCTTTTTTGTGATGTGTAATTATATTGACTTACCGTTTTGATATGAAACTGCAGTCGTCATAAATGTGAGTATAAAATTATAATATAAAACCTAACATTAAGAAATGATTAAGAGATTACAAACATCTTGCAAGTTCCTATATAAACGTGTTAAAAAGCTTAATGCCTAAAAGAATAGTGGTTGATATCGAAACGATCGGCAAGGATTTTGATACTTTTGATGAGATAACCAAAGACTATCTTCTTAAATTTGCAGAGTCAGATGAAGAAATACAGGCGGTGAAGGAAGGGATGGGTTTTTCTCCGTTGACAGGGGAAATCGCGGCAATTGGGATGCTCAACCCTGAATCAGTCAAAGGAGTTGTGTATTACCAGTCACCCGATACTCCTCAGGAAGACCTTGAAGAAGAGGGGATAGAGTACATTGCTGATACAGAAGAGGGGATCCTGACCAGGTTCTGGGATACGGTCAAGTATTATGATCAATTCATTACATTCAACGGCAGAAGCTTTGATGCGCCTTTTCTCCTGATCAGGTCGGCCTTCCACAGGATTAAACCGACAAAGGACCTTATGCCGAACCGGTATAATCTCTCCCACGCAGACCTTCTTGATCTGCTCACGTTTTACGGTGCAGTCAGGAGGAAATTCAGCCTGCATATGTGGTGCAAGGCCTTTGGAATCAAGAGCCCTAAGGAGGAGGGTGTGACCGGATATGAGGTCAGCGACCTCTTTAAACAGGGGCAGTATCTTGATATAGCGAAATATTGTGTCGGGGATTTATATGCGACAAAGGAATTGTTTAATTACTGGAATGATTATGTGAAATTTAGTCCGAATGCGTAATACCTAATACTGTTTTTAATTTTTGTCATGCCCGAAGATAGTGATCGGGAATCCAGAATTTATTGAAAAGACAGAAAAACGACTTAAGCTTATACATAAACACTAAATAACATGAACCCGTCATACAATAATAATAATGAAAATAAAAGCAGCCTGCTTCGTCTTCTCATAATTCTTACTGCAATAGCTGCCGGCCTCTGGTATCTGTCATCTCCCGGAAGCCTTTTTGATCCTGAATCAGAACCACGGCCGGTGACAGCCCGGGGCAATCTGGCAGATGACGAACAGAATAACATCGGCCTGTTTGAGAACACTTCTGCCTCAGTAGTATATATAACAAGTATCGAGTTGAGGAGAAACCTGTTCAGCCTGAATGTGTATGAGATCCCCCAGGGTACGGGATCGGGATTTATATGGGACAGGGAAGGGCGAATCGTTACCAATTATCATGTCATTGAAGATGCTAACCGGGTTGAGGTGACCCTGGCCGATCACTCTACCTGGAAGGGTTCTGTGGTAGGGGTTTCCCCTGACAAGGACCTGGCAGTTCTTCAGATATCAGCGCCTTCTGACAGGCTGCATCCGATCATGATAGGGGAGTCTGATAATCTCCAGGTCGGGCAGAAGGTCTTTGCTATTGGCAACCCGTTTGGTCTTGACCAGACCATGACAACAGGAATTGTAAGTGCGTTAGGGAGAGAAATCAACTCGGTGTCTGGCAGAACAATTCAGGGAGTGATTCAGACAGACGCAGCCATTAATCCGGGTAATTCGGGAGGGCCGCTGCTTGACAGTGCAGGCAGACTGATCGGTATAAATACCGCAATTTACAGTCCATCAGGGGCAAGTGCCGGTATCGGGTTTGCCGTGCCGGTAAATATTGTGAACAGGGTGGTGCCTGAATTAATAAAGTACGGACGGGCCATGAAGCCCGGTATCGGAGTGACGATAGCAAACAGTCAGATAACAGGACGCCTTGGAGTTGAGGGAGTTTTATTGATAAATATCCAGCCTGGCAGCGCCGCAGAAAAAGCGGGGCTCAGAGGCACAAGAAGAATAGGAAGTGAAATTGTACTTGGAGATATTATCGTCTCAGTAAACAGCAAAACAGTATCGACATTTGATGATCTTCTTAATGAATTTGAACGGTATCGTGTAGGTGATGAAGTTGTTCTTGGAATAATCCGTGATGATGCACGGATAGATGTCAGAATCGCCCTGGAAATGGTTGAGTAGCTTCTCTGTTTTTCACATTGGTTTCAGATTCTTCAATCAGACTATTGAGCCTTATTTTTTACTGTTTCACCCATAGTACATTTTCTCTTTTATCACGAGCTGGAAAGTATTTATTGCATGTTAACAATAAGTTAACAATATCTTTCCAGTCACGGCTAAAGAGCCCCCCGGCATATTCCGTATTAATGAATTATGATTGTGAAAGATCAGGATAAGAGCAAGGAGCAGCTTGTCTCTGAGCTGGTAGAATTGCGTAACTGGGCCAGAAAGCTTCAGCATTTATATGATGAGTATGAACAGGCCCTCAAAACATTAAGGTCGTTTGAGAAAGCCCTTGAGACAATGCAGATAGGGGTAACCATCACGGACCTCAGGGGTAAAATTCTTTATATCAATCCAGCTGATCAGGTGCTGCATGGTTATGAAGGGGTGAACCTGAAAGGAAAAAGCGTTAAACTTTTTGCGCCTGATAACAACTGGAAGCCCATGTCCAAAGAGAGAATCCATTCCATGAAAAGATGGAAGAGGGACGGAATCAACAGGAAGAAAGATGGAACTACATTCCCTGTTCATATGATGTCTGATGTTGTGACAAATGAAGAAGGTGAGCCCATAGGAATTGTTACCACCTGCGAAGATATTACAGAGCGAAAGAATATGGAAAAGGAACTCAAGATGAAAGTGGAAGACCTGGAAAAATTTTATGAGATGTCAATTGGCAGGGAAGTCAAGATGAAAGAGCTCAAGAAGGAGATTAAAAGACTTAAGGCGAATAATACGTGACCGGAGACGCGTAACTCGTAACGAGCGACGAACAACGAACAACGAACGACGAACGACGAATAACAAATAACGAATAACGAATAACGAATTTAGTGCTGATGTTTTTTTACAACCCCTGCTAGTTTTTGTGCAAAAACCGATAATGTTTCATCCCTTGCCCCGAAAATAATAAAGCTTCTGAAATCGTTTACCTTTTTACATATATCTTCCCTGTCCTGTAAAACCTCTGCTGATTTCCCTCGGGCAGTGATTTCATCGGCAAGGTCTTCACTTGAAATGTCTTTCCCTGCTGTTCCTCCCACAAAATATATTGGCAGCAGCACCAGATGATCATCTTCACGAAGATTTTTCACAAAGGTCTCGATATACTCGTTTTTCATCATTCGCGTGGGACCAAATCCATGGGGCTGATAAATAAAACATATGTTCCTGCTCAGCTTTTGTACGGTCCTCATCATGTACTGTATTTTATGTGGATTGTGCGCATAGTCGTCAATGACAAATACATCGCCTTCATTCATATGTATATCAAAGCGTCTGTCTATGCCATGGAATTCCGGTAGCATAGTAGCTATGTCAGCAAGTGATATGCCGATTTCTGAAAGAAAGGAAATACATGAAAGTGCATTATACATATTATGCTCGCCCGGGAGAGACAGGCTGAATTTTGTGTTGTGAACGGTAAACTCAGAGCGTAATGGATGCATCGTTATATGTTCTGCCCTGTAAGCTGATGCAGCATGTATTGAAAATGTAATGGTGCCTTTTTCAGAAATTCCATCAAGATTTCTGTCATCAGCATTTATCATGATTTTGTCCTGTGTATTTTTAACGAGAGTTTTAAACATCTCAGCAGTATCTTCAATGGAGTGATGGTCAAGAGACAGATTAAGAATTATGGTGTGCTGTGGTCTGTAACTGACAATCGAACCGTCTGATTCGCAGGCCTCAATAATCAGGCTGTCTGATGTTCCGACAAGTGAGTTGCCGGGATGATCATCTGATTTAAACTGTTTTACTCTCCCTCCACCGATGAAATTAGGTTCGAGTCCAAGTCTGCTCATCAGAAAGGCGAGGAGTCCTGAAGCCGTTGATTTACCGCTCGTGCCGGATACAGCGATTGTTCTGAACGATGCAGTGATTGCTGCGAGATATTCGGGCCTTGATGTTAAAAGAATGCCAAGTTCTCTGGCCTTGATAATCTCAGGTTTATCATCCTCAACAGCTGTGCTGAAAACCGCAACGTCATATGTCCTGTCCAGACCGCTTCCGTCCTGGGGAAAGATGGATATTCCCCTGGACAGGAACACTTTTTTTAAAGGGTGATCCGGATCAAGATCAAATGCCCTGTCAGAGCCGGCAATGACATTTCCTTTATCAGCCATGAAACAGGCTATGGCAGATACGCCGCTGCCTGCGATACCTGAGAAAAATATTTTCTTTATCTGATTAGCACTCATTATGCAATTATATTAACTTACAATCTGTATTGAAAACATACTAATTTAAAAATACCGTACTGTTGCTGGTATTCCCGAGGGCAGTTAATCGGATCGCTGCGACCCGCTCAGAGGACCTGCCTACCGGCAGGCAGGCTGCTGGAATAACGAATGAATGTGAACTCCCACTCTATTTCCTGATTTGATATAATCATGTATTCTTAAATAACTGTTATTATGCGGCCATACCATAATCAGAAAGAGTAAGTAAACAACGGTGATTATGAACGAACTTCACAGTTTAAAAGGTCTGTCAGTCCTTGTGATAGATAGTGAGAGTGCAGCTCTTGACTCAATGGAACAGTCATTGCAGGGGGCAGGGGCCCAGGTAAGCAGGGCACTAACTGTCAAACTGGCGCAGGGTGTTCTTCAAAACAAGGCAATAGACATCATCATTGCAGCGCTTGATCTGGTGAATGAGCAGTGCATCGACATGATCAAGGACTATAAGCTGCGCTACCCGGCATGCCTTTTTTACGTTCTTACCGATCAGGAATATGAGTCGGTTGAGACGTCCCAGGAATCGGTACGATACATTGTTGATGACTATATAAAAAAACCGCTGAACATAGAACGTTTTGTTGTTATGGTGGAGACAAGCATGGGAAGGACAATTGCCGGAAGCACGTCATTGACGGTAGTTGACCCTCTGGTGACCAAGGTCAAACCATATTTTCTGTTCCGTTCTCCTGTCATGCGGCGCGCCCTCACTCACCTTCCGCAGATATCATCCTCTGAGCAGACCGTTCTTATTACCGGAGAGACAGGTTCAGGAAAGGAGATTGTCGCCAGGGGAATTCATGTGCTCAGCCGCCGCTCATCAGGGCCTTTTGTCCCCATCAACTGCGGAGCTGTGCCTGAAAGCCTGATTGAAGGTGAGCTGTTCGGTCATGAGAAGGGTGCCTTTACCGGCGCTATTAAGACAAGAAAAGGGAAATTTGAGACTGCTGATAAAGGTACATTATTTCTTGATGAAATCAGCGAGATGCCCCTTACCCTTCAGGTCAGACTGCTTCGTGTTCTGGAAGACGGGATCATATACCGCGTTGGCGGAGAAGAACCGCTGGATATTGATGTACGGGTTATAGCAGCATCAAATGTAGACCTTCATAAGGCGGTAAAAGACGGACTGTTTCGGGAGGACCTTTATTACAGGATCAATGTGCTGCGTATTCACCTTCCCCCATTACGGGAACGGATTGAGGACATACCTCTTCTGGCGGTCCATTTTCTTGAAAGGGCCTTTGTCGAGATGGGATGGGAACCTCCTTTTCCCAGCCTCTCTGCAGAAACAATATATGTGCTGGAGCAATATAAATGGAAAGGAAATGTTCGTGAACTGAGAAACATTATGACCCGCATTGCTACACTGCTTCCTCAGAACACCAAACGGATTTTCCCGCATCATATCCTTCCCCATATAGAAGATGCAGATCGTGTAAAAGCTGCTCAACAGTATGAGTCTGCACCGGATGGTGTGTTCATTCCGCTTGGTACGCCCATGAAAAAAGTGGAAGACATCATGATTAAAGAGGCATTGAAACAGACCAACGGCAATAAAACAAAAGCAGCTGAAATTCTTGGCATCAGCCTGAGAAATCTCCGGAGAAAAATCAATAAGTAAGTAGTTATGAGTATTGTTTGTCCATAAATTGCCACTTTTTTTGTCATGCCGAAAGCCTTAATCGGGCCTGCCTGCGGTAGGCAGGCACCCAGAGCTCAGCGAAAACACTGGATTCCCGCTCAAAGGACTATGGGAATGACGGTTCAGTATTTGAATGTATAGAAAGACTCTTATTATTCCTGATCAGGTCAAATTAACCTACAGGCCATAATAGCCTAGCGAATATGGGTCAATATGTCCTCTTAGCTCATTCAAGATTAAGTCCACCCTTCATAACAACTTGAATTTAAATGATTTTAAATACTGGTATCTGTCTTGCATTATAACTGGCGTAATGAGCAAAAAAAGAGATAATTAAAATATAGAAGGAGGGTGATCATTATGTTATGGACAGAATTTAACAACACATTTATAGACCCCTGGCGTGAGTTTGAGAGACTGAACAGGATGTTTCAACGAGTACCAGCGCAGAGGTCCTGTGAATTTCCGGCTATCAACCTTTGGGTAGACTCGGACCGTTCAATAGTGACTACAGAGATTCCGGGCATTGAACCTGATGATATAGAGATCTCTGTCATTGAAAAATCACTAACGTTGCGCGGCACGCGCAAGGCCGATGACCTTAAGGAGAACGAGGCCTTCCACAGGAGAGAGCGCTGGCACGGACAGTTCTCTAAAACGATTGAGCTTCCTTTCAGGGTTGAGACAGCAAAGGTAAATGCCTCATTTAAGAAAGGGACACTCTACATTACACTGCCGCGGGCAGAAGAAGAAAAGCCGAAAAAGATAGAAATTAAATCAGAATAGGGAGGTGAGCAACATGACAGTAGCTGCTAAAGAAGTAGAAAAAAAGGAAGCAAAACTCCATGAAGGAGTAGAGAGGACCAGGGCAAAAAGGGTATATAAACCTGCAGTTGATATTATTGAAAAAAATGAGGACATATATCTGTTAGCTGATATGCCCGGTGTTGATAATGAAAGCGTAGAAGTAACGCTTGAAAAAGACACCCTTACCATATACGGGAAGGTCGAGCCTGAAATCCCCGAGGGAATGAGGCTCACCGGATCAGAATATGGTGTAGGCGATTTCCAGAGGACCTTCACCCTGTCTGATGAAATAGACAGGGAAAAGATACAGGCTTCGGTTAAAAACGGGGTATTGAGACTTACCCTGCCCAAAGCCGAAGCAGTAAAGACAAGAAAAATTCCGGTCAGGGCAGAAGCCTGAGGAAAGGAGGTGAGAGGTATGTCATTCAGAGATTTGAGTTTATTCAGGAAAAAAAGTGTCCCGGTAAAGCGTGCGGCTCATGATCCGTTTTCACTGATGCATCGCGATATGGACAACCTCTTTGATGATTTTTTTAAAGGGTTTGATCTGGAGCCGTTCTTCGGACCGGACGTCAGTGCATACTCTCCCAAAATTGATGTAAAAGAGGGAGACAAGGAGATCAAGGTGCTGGCAGAACTTCCGGGAATGGACGAAAAGGACATCAACGTTACTCTTAATAAGGATTCTCTTACGCTGAAAGGTGAAAAAAGGGAAGAGAAAGAGGACAATGACAAAGGATATCATCGTCTTGAACGTTCATACGGATCATTCTGCAGGACAATTCCACTTCCTGTTGAAATAGAAAAAGAAAAGGTATCGGCCAGTTACAAAAAAGGGATACTGACCATTACCATTCCCAAAAGTAAAAAGGCGATTGAAGAGAAGAAAAAAATAACGATTGAAGTTGAGTAGGTAATGCGAATGTCGGAGACGTTGCCGGCCCTTTCCCTCATCAGGGAAGGGGCCGGTTTTATTATGGCCATTTAGAATTCAAGTTTACTTAATCCGGCA
>CAMYJJ010000103.1 GCA_947258735.1 Thermodesulfovibrionia bacterium
CTGGACAGGGGAGAGGGCATACCATGGAAAGGCAATTACTCATCATGGCTTGAACAGAAAAGGACACGTCTGCAGCAGGAGGAAAAGTCCGAGAGCGACCGGCAGAAGACGCTTCAGCGGGAGCTGGAATGGATAAAAATGTCACCAAAAGGACGGCATGCCAAATCAAAGGCCAGAATCAGCTCATATGAAGCGATGTTACATCAGGATACAGAAAAGAGGGCAAGGGAACTTGAGATTTATATGCCGCCGGGACCAAGGCTCGGTGATGTGGTTATAAAAGCTGATAATGTCAGCAAAGCCTATGGCAACAACATCCTGGTTGAGGGTATGACGTTCTCATTACCGCCCGGAGGCATCGTCGGGGTGATCGGACCTAACGGGGCCGGTAAAACAACATTCTTCAGGATGATCACAGGACAGGAATCCCATGACTCAGGGAGCTTTAAAACAGGCGAAACAGTGAAGCTCGCGTATGTTGATCAGAGTCGTGATGATCTTGAGCCTGACAAGTCCATATGGGAAGTCATTTCTGACGGCCTCGATCTGATTCCTCTGGGAAAACGGGAGGTGAATTCCCGTGCATACGTAGCCAGGTTCAACTTTTCCGGCAGCGATCAGCAGAAAAAGGTATCAATGCTGTCGGGTGGAGAGAGAAACCGTGTTCATCTTGCAAGGATGCTGAAGCAGGAGGCAAATGTTCTTCTTCTTGATGAACCTACAAACGATCTGGATGTGAATACCATGCGTGCCCTTGAAGAAGCGCTTGAAAACTTCGCCGGCTGCGCTGTGATCATCAGTCATGACAGGTGGTTCCTTGACCGTATTGCTACCCATATACTGGCATTTGAGGGAGAGAGCAACGTGGTCTGGTATGATGGGAATTACACTGAATATGAATCTGACCGCAGGAAGCGTCTCGGAGCTGAGGCAGACCAGCCCCACCGGATAAAGTACAGGCATCTGACCAGGGAATAAAGAAAGGGTAGCCACTAAAAGCGATTGGAAGTGTAAGGCTGTTATCCGCAAGTTCAAAGAAGGGACCCAGGGTTTGAGGAGCCAAGGGGTCGCGTGAATGGAATATTAAAGATTACTGATTGAGATGCTGAATGTAAAATGAATCATACGTTTTTTGCCTGTTCACTTGAATCCTAGACCCCTCGAACCCTTGCACCCTTTCTCACATCAGACTTTCCCGACAGGCGCCATGTATATGGCAAACTCTTCGTCACCGTCTATTTTCAGCAATTCGTCCGTGAGATCCTGATTATATGCTGCAACAGCGCATGTGCCTGCATTGATGGCTTCACAGGCAAGGTATAAATTCTGGCAGACATGTCCGGCATCTATGGCTATTACCTTATGGGCTGCGATGTCATATCTCCATTCCATTCGATAGGGGACTGTTGTCCAGATAAAGCTGACAGGTGCTTTTCTGAAAAATGGCTGTCCAAGCGCTGCTTCCACAATAAGCTCTTCAAGGTTTTTATCCGTATGTTGAAATAAAAGCTGGTGTTCTACAGGCAGATACCTGTAAATCCCTTTTTCCAGTCCGGATACATTTAAAACACAAAGATACGTTTCAAATGAATGCCTGCATCCTGCAGAGGGCACAGTTCTATATGCTGTAGCTTCATTAGCCTGTTTCCGGATTCCCTGTGTGGCCCAAAGTAAAAAGGAAAGTTCATCCAGACGTAATGGCTGGTCAAGAAACGTTCTACGGCTTTTGCGCTGAGCGATAGCTTTAACAAGATCTATATCAGGTATATTCTCCAGTTTGTTTACAGGAACGAGATCAACAGTGGTGCAATCTTCAGGAACAGGTTTTTCGATTGAAGGGGGAGTTATACCGCGATTCTGATCGGTCTGGTGAAAATTGATCATTAGACGTACGCTGTCTTTTAGGAAATATCTATAGTGGTCAATTGATTTCATGTCCATATATGCTCCTTCAATATTAAGATTGAATGTAACTGAGTTTATAACTCTATTCTACAACTGATATAATAATTTACCACTACTTTATTGCTGGATAATGTATGTATAGTGAAGAATAAAGGGTTAACATGCCACGATTAAGAGGACATCACCTGATTTGCCTGCATTTTTTTCATGGCAAAGGGTACGATGATAATTTCATAAAGAATCTTAATAAAGTAATAACCCTGGCTGAAAAGGAGACAGTGACAATATCTTCAGGGGCAGATGATGTATGCAGCCATTGTGTTCATCTTAAACAAAGCAGGTGCACATCATCAGATAATGCTGAAAAGGCCATACTGAAAATGGACATAAAGGCGCGTGCACTTCTGGGTGTTTCTGAAGGAGATAACGTGTCATGGACAGAGTTAAAAAAAAGGGCAGAACGTATATTTTCGGACTGGTATTTCCAGTACTGTTCAGAATGTGAGTGGAAAAAGGCATGCGAAAAGGACCGGTATTTCATGAAATTGCTTAGCCAACTTTGAGCATTCATTCATTAGAACTCAACAACATGATACTTATTTATCCGCCTGTAGCCAAACCTGGCGAACCTCCTGCAGGCGTTGCAAGGCTTTCCGGAGTTCTCTCATATCATAATATTAACCATACGGTTGTTGATTTAAATCTTGAGACGTTGGAGCACATTATACATGAGACCCGTCCGGACCCGTTCCGTACCTATGACAAATGGACAGCACGTTCTTTACGTTATATCTCAGATAACTATAATGTACTCAGAGATGATGAAACGTATGGTTCGCTTGACAGGTATAAACGTGCAGTAATTGATCTGAACCATGCCGTTGAGTCCCGGACGGCAAACGGGGCATGTGCGGGGCTTGCCAATTACAGGCACAGAGAGCTTTCCCCTTTGAGAAGTGAGGACCTTTTAAAAGCTGCTGAACATCCTGAAGACAACCCTTACTTCATGTACTTCAGCACAAGACTGACTTCCCTTATTCGTGAATGTGCTCCTCTGATTATGGGATTTTCCCTCAGCTATTTAAGTCAGGCATTAAGCACGTTTGCCATTATTGGCTTTCTGAAAAAAAGATTTCCTCATCTCTCCATTGTCATTGGGGGAGGGCTTATTACATCCTGGATGAGAAATCCCGAATGGCACAATCCTTTTAAGGGCCTGGTTGACCATCTTGTATCAGGTCCTGGAGAAAGACCATTGCTCAACTTATTAGGGGTAATGGAAAAAAACGAAACATATTCAGGGCCGGACTATAAAAAGCTGTCACTCCATAACTATCTTTCACCCGGTGTCATTCTGCCGTATAGCGCTTCCAGCGGATGTCACTGGAACAGGTGTTCATTCTGTCCTGAACATGCCGAGGACAATCCTTATGTCCCGGTGAAGACTGATCACGTCATACGTGACCTTAGCAGGCTTATTTCAGAAACAGGCCCCCGGATTATTCACCTTCTGGACAATGCCATTAGTACATCATTGTTAAAGAAACTGGCAGATTCCATGAGTATTCCCTGGTATGGCTTTGCTAAGATTCATCCCCTCCTCACTGATCCTGAGTTCTGCATGGCGCTGAAAAAATCAGGCTGTATCATGCTGAAGCTGGGTCTGGAGTCAGGGGACCAGAGGGTGCTTGATACCATGCAGAAGGGGATTGATGTCAGCACTGCATCACTGGTTTTAAAAACACTGAAAAACGCGGGAATAGCAACGTATGTATATGTCATGTTCGGTACGCCTGCAGAGACAGAGAATGAAGCAGGAAAAACACTGGATTTTGTAATCAATCATAAAGAGGAGGTAGACTTTCTTAATGTCGCGATATTTAATATGCCTGTATGCAGTCCGGAGGTTTCACAGTATAGAACGAGAAAATTTTATGAAGGAGACCTGTCCCTGTATACCGACTTTGAACATCCGGACGGATGGAACAGGAAAAAAGTAAGAAACTTCCTGAAACATGAATTTAACAGCAACAAAGCAGTTGCTGCGATCCTGAATAATGATCCACCGATTTTTACGTCCAACCATGCACCGTTTTTTGTTATGAGAAGATAAATTTGAGGATGTTGTACATTCCTGATGATCCTGCAACAATTCCTGCATAGAATAAAATAATAAGTGTGCCTTTAGGGAACTGGTCCCTGTTTGAGAGGAAATAGGCTGTGCATAATCCTGTGCTTATCAGGAATGCAGATAAAAATATATATTTCTCCGGAATCTTATCAGGAGATATGAGAGTGATAATGAACGCAGGAAGGACCCATAAGAGCAGCAGCATCCCTGATAACGTTGCCAGTGCTCCAATAAAAGGATTGAGACGTTTCAGAACGTTAGATAGGGAAATAAGATGTCCGTGCCGGCTGAATTTAAAATCAAAAGCCACGGTTGATGAGGTTATGTTCATAAGGTCAGACATGTAATCATGCTTTAAGGTAATCGAGACTACGAAAGATCAGATAATGATCAATGACAGGAGAGATACAGTTACCTGGACCAGATAGGCACAGGAGAGTCTTATGCCGAGATATAAGAATAGCATGAGTAACATTGAAAAAAAAATACCAATGAAAAGAGATGTTAACGGGGCTGATTTCTGTAAACGATGTGAAGGACCCATATTATGGAAGAAGGTACGATATTAATTAATCTGACGAAGCGCGGTTCATGTATTCTTCCCACTCCATGGGAAGGGAATGTTTCTTTTTGTTGTTGCACTCCTTGCAGGCCGGCACAACGTTGCCTTTTGTTGATTTGCCTCCACGGATTATGGGGATAATATGGTCCATCGTCAGTTCTTTAGGAGATACCAGAGCACGACAATAATAGCAGCTTCCTTCACTGCATTTTCTCTGCCACCACTGTGTTTTACGCAGGTCGCGGGCCTTCTGCTTTTCCTTTTTGATCTCTGCATCTGATACGGTGGATATAAAATGGTCCATAATATGTGTCTGTAATTATAGTATAGTTATACCCCCATTCACCAGTTAAGAGTATCAGGAAATGGTGTAAAACCTGAAATCCTGTAAAAGCATATAGTATGCATGCTACAATGACTTCATGAAAAACAGCAACTCAAGACTGGTCTATTCAACGGATCGTAATGTTCAGAGAAAAAAGAAACCGGATACAAAAAGTCCGGTGAGCATGACAAAACCGGCAGACCAAAGAGTAATCGTCAGAGTAGAACGAAAGGGCAGGGGAGGTAAGACGGTGACTGTCATTGATGGTCTTCATACAGACCAGAACACGACGCTGGCTTTTCTCAGGCAGTTGAAGGCAAAGCTTGGAACAGGCGGGACGATCAGGCAGGGCTGTTTTGAATTTCAGGGTGATCATGCCGACAGGCTTTTATCTGAATTAAAGAAGATGGGATATAACCCAAAACGATCAGGCGGGTAACCCGGTTTATGCCATGCCGGTCTGCATTAATTAAAAGAGGTACACGAGAAAAAAATATGAGGATGTTGACACATGTTTAGGGGACATGGCTGAAGTTAAAGGTAGGCTTGGTGACAAGTCATACTTTAATATCAAGGTCAACATCCTCAAATGCAGTATAGCAGATTATTTTTTGTTTATCAATTTGAACAATAACGCTATGTAACTGGTATAATGTTTTTTCTGAATCGGGTTTGAGCGGCTTTCTATATTGCTTTATTAATGAAAACCCCTGATTTTAAATAATTTAAAGGAGCTATATATGACCGAGATAGGGAAGATAGATAAACCGGAAGTAAAAAAATACAAAAACAGAAAAAAAATATATTTTGTACGGAACCTGTATCTTCCCAAGAATGCATCTGACCAGTATAAAAGCATATTTGATCGCTACTGGAAAGAGGTTGAAGAACATATAGCGAAAATCGAGGCAGCCGGCAAGGTGACAAAGATTTTTTGTGAAAGTCTGTATATGACAGGTGAAGATGCCATAAGGGTATTAACGTCCATGAATGGAGCGCTTCAACAGATTATTAAGAAAAAGATTGATGCCGGCGCCGAACTGTTAGCTCTTGAAGACAAGGACATATTCGGTTCATATGTTGACTGGAATAACTGCATGATGGTCATAAGGACAGAAAATGTATATAACAAGGTGCAGGAGCAGTTAAAGGCTGTAGTAAAGGACAGATTTAAGCATATCAAATCCGTTCTTCAGAGCACTATTGGTCCGGCTGATGCTGCACTGCTGATCATGCGCAGTGAAGACAAGGATTTACTTGAACTCCCTGATGATGTCGAACTCTTTTTAATTTCTCCACCTGCGTATGACGACCTTATGAAATTTTTAAGAGATCGTGATGAGGGCAAAGAGTTCTGGAGAAGCTGACAAGATGCCTCTAAGCTGTTTTGTTGAATTTAGGATATGAAATTAATTTGACATTGGAGCTTTGTCATTTGTCATTTCATACATTATGTCTGCTTTCTCATATCAGTCACTGACTGCCCGCCGATCCCCCAGTTATCAGTATCTACTTCATCGATAATTACAAAGGTTGTTTTCGGATTTTTCCCGAGGACATCAGCAAGCAGTTGCGTTGAGCCCTTTATCAACTCTTTTTTCTGATCTGCTGTTACGCCTCCTCTGGTTATTTTTATATGTACCAATGGCATAATTCCCTCCCTGAGAGTAATAGGTTCCGGATTTTTTTATGAACTAATTTAAATGAGGAGGTATTAAATAGCAACAGGCACGAAATATCAGATTACTGAGATGATGCACTATAAGCTGCTGGTTCAACGGATTTGTAGTCAGGCAGGCTGTTCAGGGATGTAATAATATGGGCAAGAAGGACTGAGATAACCACGGACAGTACTAGGGCTAATGCAAGTCTGGAGATAATATTGTCAGCTGCATGGAACATGTTTTGGAAAACATTGATCATATGTAATATTATGATGAATTTACTGAAAAGGGCGGTGATTTATATCACAGATTATTCGTCTATAATAAAAAAAGCAGGAGTGATGTTTTATCACTCCTGCTGATCTATATGAAGCCGGCTCATAAGGACTTATTTGCCGACAGGTTCTTCCTCAAATTCTGCTTCCACTGTATCAGCATCTTCATGATCGTGGGATTCTGCATTGTTGCATGATCCTCCGCTGCATCCTGCCGCTTCCCCGGCTGTCTGGGTGTCCCTGTACATATGTTCCGCCATCTTGTGAGACGCTGCAGTGAGTGCGGAAGTTGCGGTCCTTATTTCCTCGGGATTTTCTGAACTGTCCTTTTTTGCTTTGCAGTCTGCAAGGGCAGATTCAATTTCCTTTTTATCAGTATCAGTGAGTTTGCTTCCATGTTCACTCATTGTTTTTTCAACTGAATAAATCAGACTGTCCGCTTCGTTCTTTGCCTCGATGAGCTGTTTCTTTTTCCCGTCTTCACCTGCATGGGATTCAGCCTCTTTGATCATTCTGTCGATCTCATCGTCTGACAGCCCGCTTGATGCGGTTATACGAATTGACTGTTCCTTATTGGTCCCGAGGTCCTTGGCAGAGACATGCAGTATTCCATTCGCATCAATATCAAAGGTCACCTCGATCTGTGGAACACCCCGCGGGGCAGGCGGAATACCAACAAGCTCAAAATTGCCCAGAAGCTTGTTATGTGCAGCCATATCTCTTTCACCCTGATAGACCATAACGCCAACTGCCGGCTGGCTGTCAGCAGCGGTTGAAAAGACCTGGCTCTTTTTGGCCGGGATGGTTGTGTTTCGCTCAATAAGTTTTGTGAAAACACCTCCCAGCGTTTCGATACCAAGAGACAGCGGTGTTACATCGAGAAGCAGGACATCCTTTACATCGCCCTTGATAACAGCGGCCTGGATCGCTGCCCCGACCGCAACAACTTCATCCGGGTTAACACCTTTGTTAGGTTCCTTTCCGAAATACTCCTGTACGGCCTGTGAGACCTTCGGGGTCCGTGTCTGTCCACCCACGAGTAAGACTTCATCAATATCTGATGTTGAAAGACCCGCATCCTTTAAGGCATTTTTACACGGAGTAAGTGAGCGCTTCACAAGATCATCAGTCAACTGCTCGAACTGTGATCTGCCCAGTTTTGACACCATATGTTTTGGCCCGGATGCATCAGCTGTAATGAACGGCAGGTTGATGTCTGTTTCTGCTGCGGTTGACAGCTCTATTTTTGCCTTCTCAGCAGCTTCTTTAAGCCTCTGAAGGGCCATCTTGTCATTCTTCAGGTCAATTCCCTGTTCTTTTTTAAACTCGTCAATCATCCAGTCGATGAGTTTCATATCAAAATCATCACCGCCAAGATAAGTATCACCGTTAGTAGAAATGACTTCAGTAATGCCATCACCTATTTCAAGGACAGACACATCAAATGTACCGCCGCCGAGGTCATATACCACTACCTTTTCATCTTTTTTGGATTCAATTCCATATGCCAGTGATGCAGCTGTAGGCTCGTTAATGATGCGTAACACTTCAAGACCGGCAATTTTCCCCGCATCTTTTGTTGCCTGACGCTGGCTGTCATCAAAATAAGCAGGGACGGTAATGACGGCATCTGTTACTTCCTCACCGAGATAGTCCTCTGCTGCCTGTTTAAGCTTCTGCAGGATCATGGCAGATATCTCAGGCGGGGAATAGGACTTGCCGCTTATTTCCACATGGGCATCGCCGTTTGGGGCCTCTACTATTTTATAGGGCAATTTTTTTATAGCATCCTGCACTTCATCGGACTTGAATTTCCTCCCCATGAGACGTTTAATGGAAAAGATAGTCCTTTCCGGGTTTGTTACCGACTGTCTCTTTGCGACCTGTCCGACCAGTCTTTCTCCCTTGTCTGTAAATGCAACTACCGACGGAGTGGTCCTGTGGCCTTCCTGATTGGGGATAACTTCTCTTTCCCCCCTCTGCACGACGGCAACAGCAGAGTTTGTTGTTCCTAAATCAATTCCAATTGTGTGTGACATGGTTTTCCTCCTTTATTAATTATCTATGCGTTTCCTTCTTTTATAAGTAAAACCGGAACTTGTTCAATGAGTGATTTATCCAGCATAAGAAGGGGGTCAAGATTTATTCTCATGCTGAATCTCAAAGCAGTTTTTTTACTGTCAGAAGATGTTATTTTCTTATCAGCTTTTCGTAAGCTGGTCATAATGTACGAATGTGATTTGCTGGCCATTCTCAATTCTCCTTTATTTAAAAATTAAGTTAATAGGTAAATTCTTATTATATGATTGCAATTGCAGTGCCAGTAATAAATATTAAATAAAACAATAGGTTATATAATTTGGTTACTTCACTAGGACAGAATGACCTATAAATATGTGGGTCATTATGGCCGGTAGGTCAATTTGCATTCTCTTGTTTCTTCAGATCTGTGCTGATAACTTGTCTTAATGATTAAACAGAAGAGGACAACAGAATCAAAGCTAAAATGATTCAATGCGTTGTACGAAAGTCTAACTTGGAAAATCAAAAGCAACGTATTTGCATTTTTTCATCTAAACATTTGTATAATGAGACCTGCCATGAACTTATTAAAAGGAGGTATTCCATGAGTGATTTGAAGCAAAATATATATGAAGCATCAAAAGATATGCAGTTGATGAATGTTGCTACCATTACTGAAGACGGAAAACCCTGGGTACGATATATAATGGGATTGGCAGACAGCGATCTTGTATTCCGATTCTGTACTCATGTTGAGTCCAGAAAGGTCGAACAGATCAGGAAGAATCCGGATGTACATGTATCTCTTGGGGTATCGAGTCTGGAAACGGCAAAGAACTGGGTGCAGGTACAGGGGACCGCGGAAGTCTCTACTGACAAGGCTGATCGTGATGCCTTCTGGTTTGATGATCTGAAGAATTATTTTTCAGGTCCTGATGATCCCGGGTACTGTATAGTCATTATCAGGCC
>CAMYJJ010000104.1 GCA_947258735.1 Thermodesulfovibrionia bacterium
AGAAACGAGGCAAGCCACCCATATATGATATACGTGCAATCATGAAGCCATTGAAACGCATATGGCTCTCAGCCAATCTGCCATGCTCCAAAAGATTAAAGGTCATTCTGCCTCTATGGCTGCCTTCTTACGAAAAAGAGTTTGGCACATTACCACGTTATTCAATAACAGCACTACATGCCATATCTGCAGCTACAAAAGACAGATTACTCAAGCCTACACTGATCAATAGGATGAAGCACGTCCAGGATTTCTGGAGGCAGACACCGTTGCCCACTGTGGTGAATCAATGGCTGGAATGTTCGCCTTCACATTAGACTGTGTAGATATCGCCACCACATGGACTCAACAACGTGCTGTCTGGGGCAAAGGTGAAACTGGGTTTTAGAACAGATCCAAGATATTGAAACCTCTCTCCCTTTCCCGCTCCTTGGTTTTGACTCTGACAATAGTTCTGAGTTTCTCAACTACCACCTCCTACGGCACTTTCATCACAGGAAACACCCTGTTCAGTTTACCAGAATCATGCCTTACCATAAAGATAACAATACTCATGTTGAACAGAAAAACTGGACCCATGTCCGGCAGTGGCTTGGGTACCATAGATTGGACATCCCAGGGGTTGTTGCTCTTATGAATGATCTATACACCTCTGAGTGGCGTCTGAATCACAACTTCTTTTTGCCCTCTGTTAAACTGATTGAGAAAAAGAGAATTGCATCAAAATCATAAAACGATATGATACTCCTAAAACACCTTATCAAAGAGTTGCGGAATCTAAAAAAACCCCAGCTGATGAGATAAAAAAGGCCTAAATTTCTTTTATATTCATGAAGAGTTAATGTTGATTCTGCAAATGGGGCAGTTTCTCATCTTCATTCATTATAATGACAAAATATTCATGCATTATTAGTTATAAGCAGTAGTTATTAGCTTTCTTAAGGTTTGATTGAAGACTCTAAACCACGCATTTTCCATCAAAATCATTGCCTTTTATCCCAAGCAGAGATATTATTGTTGGTCCTACATCTACGATATTTATGTCACTATTATGAATATTTCTATTGATATAAAAAACCGCATTCTCTCTTGTGTGAGCACCTGTCAGGAAATCTGTCCCCGAGATTTGAGTCTTATTAATGGACCCCTTCAAATCATAACCATCAAATGGCAATGCAACGAGATCAGGGGCATTATCAAATAACCTGCCACTATAAAGTTCTTCTTTAAATAATACTTTCTTAATCACCTGTTCTCCATCAAGCACAAAAGATAATAAGTCTGATTTTACTTTTTGTCTCAACCCCTCGTAATCGCTTTTGTCAACACATCCCTGAGGGTATTTCCCTCTTAAATGAATATAGATTCGAGCGGGATCAAGAACAAATACTTTACTATCCCCGTGCATGTCCTCAAAAGAGACTGGATTTTCTTTATTAAATTGTAAATACCCTTTTTCCCTGAGCCAGGAATTAAGATATACCTCCTGTTTAATGGATGTAAATCCGTGATCAGACATAATTATAAAGGAAATGCCATCACCTACCCTGTTATATATTTCACCGATAAAGGTATCAAGTTTTTTATAGAAATCAAGGAAAAACTGATGCTGGGAATGTCCGGAATCCTGCAGAGCTGCCCACAAATAATGGTGCAGACGATCAGTTTCTGTTATAACCCCTATAAACAGGTCCCATTCCTCTTTGTCTATGAAATGCAGAATTGCTTTTTTTCTGATCTCAAATGCACCTTTAATTTCCTCAGCAAGCGCTGAGGATGATTCCTTTGCTTTACGGGTATCGACGTCCATTTTGTATTCAATACTGTCCAGATATGTATAAGCACTCTCTGGATATGTTGCCTTCTTTAGATCAAGAGCTACAAATCCAGCTGTCATTATACCGTTCAATGGTTTTGCTGGATATGTTGAAGGCACATTCAGTACAATACTTTTTTTGTTTGATCTGCCAGCAATGTCCCAAATAGTTTCACTTTTAATGTCCCCGGAATTGGGAAATTTCCATTTATAAGAGTCTTTTTGCAGTTCCATAAAACCGTAAATACCATGCTTCCCGGGATTGACCCCTGTCATAAATGTAGTCCAGGAGGTTGAGGACACTTCCGGAATAGATGCCGTCATATCAGTGAGCGTTCCCTTGTCTGCAAGGACAGCAAGGTTGGGCATTCTCCCTTCATCAATAAAACGTTTTAAAAGGCTGTATGGAACTCCATCTATTCCGAGAACCACAACTTTTTCCTTTGGCTTAATCTGTTTAGTTTTTTTCTTGAAGAAATCAAGCACTGTTTAGTTTAATCCTTTCTGCTTTCTGCCCGCTAATATAATCAATCCATGTTTCATTTAAAAGTAATACGCTTGATCAGATGAATACAAATTAACCGTCTCTAATACATAGACTGTTGCAGAAGTATTGATATTAATGAGCGAATTATTATTGGCAATTAAAATATAGCTTATTATATCAATATGATACAATACATCTCATGATCAGGGTCAAAATCTGCGGGATAACCAATAAAGACGATGCGTTAGCTGCCATCCGTTTTGGAGCGGATGCGTTAGGTTTTGTATTTTATCCTCAAAGCCCCCGACATGTTAACACGGCAACTGTCAAAGAGATAATATCAGCTCTTCCCCCATTTGTCAGCACTGTTGGTGTATTTGTGGATAAACCCGGATCAGAAATTGAGGACATATGTTCTTTTGCGGGGCTGCACATTGCCCAATTACATGGATCAGAATCACCGGACGCTTGTAATATTGCAACAAAAACGATAAAGGCCGTACGGATTAAGGACCTGACTGACCTTGCTATATTAAAAGGTTATACAAAAGCATCTGCCTTCCTGCTCGATACATATTCTGTAAATGCTCTTGGGGGAACCGGACAAACTTTTAATTGGAACATCGCAATTGAGGCCAGGAAGTATGGTAACATTATTCTTGCCGGCGGTCTGACACCGGATAATATTGAAGATGCGATACGGATTGTCCAGCCTTATGGAGTGGACGTCTCATCAGGAGTTGAGGGAAGCGAACCGGGGAAAAAAGACCACAATAAATTAACGTTATTTATTCAAAGGGCAAAAAGCGCTTTTTATAAAAATGCCTGATTCTCCTCCTGATGATACTAGTTCAATAGATTCCATCTCAAATCTCAAAACAGAAATAGAAAATATCCTCGATCTTCCTTTCAGTCCCAATAATTATGTTAAACCTCTTGAAAGCGGTCAGTTAACATTCCAGAGAATTATTGAAACGGTTTCAAATGCCAGGCGTTTTATCTGTATAGAATTTTACATATTTAAAGATGATAATACAGGGAAAAGACTCGCCAGGATTCTCAAGGAGAAAGCTGCGCAGGGAGTTCAGGTCTATTTGCTGTACGACCATTTCGGTTCATTTCTCACATCATATAAGTTCTGGTCTGACTTAAAAAAAGTCGGGATAAAAGTACAGGTCAGTCATCCTTTTAAATGGACTTCTCCGATGAGTTACATATATCGGAATCATAAAAAACTGCTCATTATTGACGGTCAGCAGGTCTTTATCGGTGGTTTTAATATTGCTGATGAATACCACGGGTATGTAAGAAAGAAAAAGAACAGGTGGCGCGATGCCGGTATCTATATGGAAGGCCCGATAGCTTCCATCATATTGGATATGTTCAGACATAGTTGGTCAAAGTGGAGAAGCAGCTTTGATTATGCTGATATTAAACATCAGGACAGCCATCAAGGCACTCAGGCAATACCTGTTTTTGCCAACTCCGGAAGAGCGCGCAGAAAAATGCGGAAGCTCTTTATTTCCAGCATCAAAAACGCACAAGAAAGTATCTATATTACAACAGCTTATTTTTTCCCGAGCAGAAGACTGCTCAGGGCACTTGAAAACGCGGCTAGACGAGGCCTCAGGGTAAATCTGCTACTCCCGGGGGAGTCTGATGTTCTGTCCGTGTTATATGCGGGGCGGGCATACTACACAAGACTGCTGCAGGCAGGGGTAACGATCTATAATTATCATGGATCTCTCCTGCATGCCAAAACAGCAGTTTTTGATAACGTTTGGAGCATCGTCGGATCTGCTAATCTGGACATGCAGTCTCTGCGAAGAAACGAGGAAAGCAATGTTGGCATTCTGGACAGAGCATTCGGAAAGAAAATGTCTGAGACATTTAATAGAGATCTGAATGAAGCGGACAAACTGGAATTGGCAACATGGACTCTCCGCCCGATGTACCAGAAATTTCTGGAAAAGCTGTTCGCAGCCATTATGAAGAGATTGTGACAAACAGAGAAGAATTGTACTCTCACGGCATCAGCCAATCTCACTTTAAATAATAAAATCGAATTTACTATTTCGTATAAATTAATTAGACTAGTCAAGTTGTTTTTAATAAATTATTGAGAGGTTGAATAGCTGTAATCATGAGTAAAGCCCTTATCACGTTCGTCAAAGCCCCTGTCGCGGGAACGGTAAAAACAAGGCTGCAGAAAGACCTTCCGAAAGAACAGGTAATTGAAATATACAAATCCTTCATTATTGAGATCCTTTCAAGGTTCTCCCGCTTAAGAGGCATTGACAGGTATGTAGGCTGCGCTCCTTCAAAAGATCATGAATTCTTAAGAGAAGTATCTGGAAAATATAACCTGGGTACATTCAATCAGCGGGGGGATAATCTGGGGAAGAGAATTGTAAACGGCTTTAGGGACCACTTTAAAAAGGGATATTCCGAAATAGTATTGATAGGGAGTGACAGCCCGACCATTCCCCGGGAATATATTAAAAAGGCATTTGTTATGTTAAAAAATGCCGATATTGTTCTCGGCCCCTGCTGTGACGGCGGCATCTATCTCATCGCTGCAAAAAACAGCATCAACTCAAGAGTTTTCAATAATATTCCCTGGGACACATCTGATGTCCTGAATCTTGTCATCGAAAAACTGTATCTCATGGATATCCCTTTTTCCCTGCTGCCCTTCTGGTATGATGTTGATAATATTGATGACCTTCGATTTCTTCGCAACCATCTTAAGTATTTAAAAAGCAATTTGTCTGTTTAGCAGATGTCTTGCTTCAATTTTTCATTTTAATTTTAAATACTTGGCATATCCCATTGCATACATTATGCATTATGAAATATTCTGAATATCTACATATTGCATTTTTCTCAATAAATAGGCTTGACATGATTCGTATCAAGTGATATGATATTTAAGCTGGAAAGTTTAATGCTAAATCAAGGAGCGATATGTCTACTGGAACACAGGATTATTATGAATTGCTGGGAGTGAAAAAAACCTCATCAGCTGATGAGATAAAAAAGGCCTATAGAAGGCTCGCACGAAAACATCACCCTGATCTTAACCCGGGTGACAAGTCAGCAGAGAAGAAATTCAAGGAAATTAACGAAGCGTACGAGGTCCTCAGCGATGCAAAAAAGAAATCTGAATATGACCAGTTTGGAAAGGCATCATTTGACGGCTCCCAGGGATTCGATGGGTTCAGGAGCAGTGACTTTGGCTCTGGATACAGCAGTACAGGATATTCAACAGGATTTGGCGGTTCAGAAGAAATGTTTTCAGACATTTTTAACCGTTTCAGGCATGAAGAAGCCCCTTTAAAAGGCCCTGACCTGGTAACGCGTCTGTCCATATCGCTGGAAGAGGCATATAATGGAGTAACAAAACCTATTTCCTTGAGAAGAGAAGTTCTGTGTAAAACATGTATGGGAACAGGGGCTGCATCGTCCCAGCCCTGCTCCCGCTGCAAGGGTATGGGATCCGTAAAACAGAGCAGGGGCCTCTTTAAAGTAAGCCAGCCCTGCCCGGCCTGTCAGGGCACAGGAATGAAAGTATTAAAGGTCTGCAATACCTGCAGCGGCAGGGGGAGCTCGTATGGCACAGAAACCATAAAAGTCAGGATCCCGCCCGGGGCTGATACAGGAAGCAAGGTCAGACTCAGGGGCAAGGGGGGTGCGAAACCCAGAGGCGGTCAACCGGGTGACCTGTTGATTGATCTGACCGTCACACCGCATCCCCGGTTCAGGAGAGATGGCCATGATATATATGTTGACGTCCCTGTCATGTTTGATCAGGCTGTCCTGGGAGGGAAGATTACTGTTCCCACCCTCAGCGGTGATGTCACCATGACGCTCCCTCCCGGTACTGACAGCGGGAAGAAATTCAAGCTCAAGGGCAAGGGGATACCGGACAGAAAAACAGGGATCAGGGGAGACGAGTTTGCTGTTATAAACATAACCGTCCCCAAAAAAGTAACAAACAAAACCAGAGAGGCCCTGGAAGAAATTGCCAGGTCGTATAAGGAATAGATCACTCAGGAATAATTAACTTTTGTTAATTGAAATATTTCATTTATTAGACTTAATCAGTGTTTAATGTCATTCCGGCAGTCCTTTAGCCGGAATCCAGGCTTTGCAATAGATTCTGGATGCCCAATTACTGCCTTTGGGCATGACAAAAATAGAAAAACTGTAATTATGGACAGGCTCCAATCAGGATTGAGAGACAGCTATGGAAGATAGAAGACGTCCTTTGTTTATGATCGGGGTGGTATGCGAGATGTTTAACATCCATCCCCAGACCTTACGGATTTACGAAAAGGAAGGGCTGCTTCATCCGCAGCGGTCCGGGGGCGCAAGAATATATTCACATGAGGACCTGGAACAGATACGCATGATACTGAACCTTACCAAGGAGCTGGGGGTCAACCGGGCAGGCGTGGATATCATTTTGAGAATGAGAAGACGTTTTGAAGCCTTACAGTGTGAAATGGAACATATGATGGATCATCTCGAAGGAGATATTAAACGAAAGTTCAGAAAACGAATCAAAGATGTATTTGAGGAAGACTAGTTCTAAGTTATTTATTTTAGTTTAATAGCAGTTCAAAGTTGTTAAGTTTTTAGTTGATCCATTAATGAAGTGTTTTTATACAATTTTGAACCTGTAGTTTTGGAGGAAATGATGAGACCAGATAAATTTACTACAAAAAGCCAGGAGGCGATTCAAAAGGCCCAGGATCTGGCACAACATAAAGGAAACCAGCAGGTTGATGTTGAACATCTGCTGTCAGTTTTAATAGAAGAAGGCATAGCTCTTGAAATTCTCAAATCTCTTGGCACGGATATTAATGAATTGAGGAAAGAGATCAATGCTGAACTTGATAAAATGCCCAAGGTGCTTGGTTCATCGCCCATAGGTCAGTTGTATGTAACCCAGGAACTGAAAAATGTATTTGAATCTGCCATGAAAGAAGCAGAACACCTGCAGGATGAATATGTAAGTGTAGAACACCTGCTTCTGGGTATCATAAAGACAAAAAACAGGGCTGAAAAAATACTGAAAAAGCTCGGTCTGACAGATGACAGGATTCTTGCCTCAATGCAGGACATCAGGGGCTGTCAGCGAGTTACCGATCCTGAGCCGGAAGATAAATACCAGGCGCTGAAGAAATATGCAAAAGACCTGACCGACCTCGCAAAAAAGGGGAAACTTGACCCAGTTATCGGAAGAGATGAAGAAATACGAAGGGTCATTCAGGTCCTGTCAAGGAGAACTAAAAACAATCCTGTAGTTATCGGAGAGCCGGGTGTTGGGAAAACAGCACTTGCCGAGGGCCTTGCTCATCGCATCACCTCAGGCGATGTGCCCCAGAGCCTCAAAAATAAAAGGGTTGTTTCGCTTGATATGGGTTCCCTTGTTGCAGGGGCAAAATTCAGGGGAGAGTTTGAAGACAGGTTAAAGGCCGTATTAAGGGAAATAGAGGAAGCCCAGGGAAGCATTATCCTGTTTATTGATGAACTGCATACCGTAGTTGGCGCAGGTGCTGCAGAAGGGGCGATTGATGCGTCCAATATGCTCAAACCGGCACTGGCAAGGGGTGATCTCAGATGTGTAGGCGCTACCACCCTTGCAGAATACAGAAAGTATATTGAAAAAGACGCTGCACTTGAAAGAAGGTTTCAACCTGTTATGGTGCAGGAGCCGAGTGTCGAAGACACCATATCCATACTGCGTGGTTTAAAAGAACGGTATGAAGTCCATCATGGCGTCCGGATCAAGGATACGGCCCTGGTTTCTGCGGCAGTGCTTAGTCACCGATATATATCAGACAGGTTCCTGCCGGACAAGGCAATCGACCTGATTGATGAATCAGCTTCCAGGCTCAAAATGGAAATAGACAGCATGCCTGTTGAACTTGATGAGCTGGAGAGAAAGCTCAGGCAGCTGGAGATCGAAAAACAGGCAGTGATGAAAGAAAGTGATGATGCATCGAAGGACAGGCTTGAGCTGATCAAAAAAGAGATATCAGCATTGGCTGAAAAAAGAGATGTCATGAAATCACAGTGGCTTAATGAAAAAGAGGGTATCAGCAAGATTAGTTCCATTAAGGAGGAACTTGAGCATACGAAAATAGAAGCAGACAAGGCTGAACGGGAAGGTGACCTCAACAGGGCATCTGAACTGAAATATGGAAAACTTCCTGATCTTCAAAAAGCGCTGGAAGTAGAAAATGCACGGGTATTGGAGCAGGATGGGACTGGCAAATTATTAAAGGAAGAGGTCGATGAAGAAGACATAGCTGAAGTAGTGTCTAAATGGACAGGCATCCCTGTCAGTAAAATGCTGGAAGGTGAAGTGGAAAAACTCCTGCATATGGAGGACAGGCTGAGCCAACGGGTCGTTGGACAGCAGGAAGCTGTCAAGTCTGTATCAGATGCGGTGCGCAGGGCAAGGGCAGGAATTCAGGATCCGAATAAACCGATCGGCTCATTCATATTTCTCGGCCCTACAGGAGTGGGGAAGACAGAACTTGCTCGTGCCCTGGCAGAGTTTATGTTTGATGAAGAGGACGCTATGATCCGGATCGATATGTCTGAATACCAGGAACGGCATACCGTATCCAGACTGATCGGAGCGCCTCCGGGTTACGTGGGATATGATGAGGGAGGACAGCTCACGGAGGCCGTCAGAAGAAAGCCCTATACTGTTATTTTGTTTGACGAGATCGAAAAGGCACATCCCGAGGTGTTTAATGTTCTGCTTCAGCTCCTTGATGACGGCAGATTGACCGACGGTCATGGTCGCACGGTTGACTTCAGAAACACCGTAGTGATCATGACATCAAATATAGGAAGCCAGCATATCCAGGACATGCTGTCCGAATGGACAGAGGAAGTGCAGATCCGCAAAGGCGTCATGGAAGACCTCAAGGCCTTTTTCAAACCTGAATTTCTCAACAGGGTGGATGACATCATTATTTTTCATGGCCTGAACAAGGAACTCCTGAAACAGATCGTTGACATACAGATCAACAGGATGAAGAGCTATTTAAAAGACAGGCATGTTGATCTTGAGCTGAGTGACAGTGCAAAGGCACATTTGGCTGAAACCGGGTATGACCCCCTGTATGGCGCACGGCCGCTCAAGAGGGCAATACAGAATGAAATCCTCAATCCCCTGGCATCCCGGCTTCTTGAGGGAGCATTTAAAACCGGAGATATCATCACCGTAGATATTGATAATGGCAACGTGGTCTTCAGCAGAAAGAAAACTGGCAGCAAAGAGGAAGCAACTGCGCATTAAAGCAAGGGGGCACATCCCTAGCTGCAGTTGTTTTTCAAATTAAAATAACTGCACCCCGGGAATACTCCAAAGATTTTGTGAAATGTATATGCCTACCCCCAGAGACTACTAAAAGAATCGTGAAAAATTCCTTTTCACGTAATAGGGTGCGTTTTGGCTTGACAATGAACCTTTAAATGGGTAACACCACCCAGAATCGCATCTATACCTT
>CAMYJJ010000105.1 GCA_947258735.1 Thermodesulfovibrionia bacterium
CCCGTTCCAGCATTCTGTATCTTCACCTGTATCCTGATCAACACATTTTCCGGGAATACCATGGAGGTCGCCAAAGCCATTGTACTCAAGGTAGTATTTAGCGCCTGTTGTGTGTGTGTACTCCACATTTAACGGGGGATCAAAGCTCACAACGGTCTCGCCCTGTTTAAGCGCAGTAAGCCTGTTCCAGTTGTCTACGCCTGTCTCCCATGTGTAGAACACCTCCAGTTTGTCCCATGCCTGCCATGGGCATGTGCTGCTGTTTGTCTCATCCCAGTCGCAGGCAAGGAGGGCAAAGTTCTCAGGTGAAGCTTCAAACATGGCACCTGACCATGTTCCGTACTGAACACCATCAGGTGCAGTTTCCATGACTACAGCTGTGCTGTCATGTTCCAGTTCCATGGTTGTAGTATTGAAACCATATTCAATATAGTTTGTGCCTGCAACGAGAGAATCTGAACCAGTGCTCTGGTTTGTATTTGAAAAATTGTTCTCGTCCTGCCATGTGCTTTTGGTAAAAAACGGCTCTGACTGGGAATTGACCAGTGCGGGGTCAGGACAGTTTTCAAAACAGGCAAGTGAGGCCGGTACCGTATCACCGGGGTATACCGTATCTTCAACATGGAATATTACCGGTGTAGCATCTGTAAGGGTGATCTGCTGACCTGTTTCATTGTCCATCAGGTTGATACGGCCGTTCCCGCCTAAAGACTCTGACCAGAAGTTAACGTCCCATGCATCCGTATCAAATGTTACGACAGCTTCAGGAATGTCATCCCATATATGGTTTGTCTGGTCACTTCTTACGGCGTTTTTGACGAAATTTGTTCCGTTCCAGGTTACCCGGGTGTCCTGGCACATCCACATACCGGGATTCTGCTGGTCTTCACTGCAGTCATGCCAGCTGACCGGAACACCATTAATATCACCCAGCGTGACGGTCTGTTTCATATGTCTTCTGAGTTTGCCGCGCGCAACCATGAGCGTATATTCCGTCTCTGTAGAACTGCCGTCTGAGTAATCCTGTTTATAAACGGTTGCGCCGTTTGGTATGGAAACACCATTGTCGTTAATCCATAGTCCATGATATCCGGCCCATCCATGATGATTATCACCATTGGTGTCTGTGTATTTAATCGGGAATCCTGAGTTGATGGATACCCTGCTGCCGGGTGAAGCATGGTTTTCATCATTGTAAAGACCATATCTCCATACAGAAGATTCAGTATTTGTCCTGTTCATGCAGGTCATATCACCCGGGACACTGTTTTCAATCTCCTGTCTGAGAAAGAACCCGTCATTATAGGCAATGTTAAATGCCCTGGATTGACTCCCCTGAGGACCGCTCTCCTGCATGGACACACTCCCTGTTCCTGAGGAGCCGTCTGATGCCCTGTTGAGGGTAACTTTCTCGCTCTGTGTATATTCATCGTTTGGTCCGCCGGTGCCGCTTTCGTAGAACTTCAGCAATACCTGTCCGGACTCATCACGGGATGCACTCAATGTTCCTGTAAATTTTTCCTCTCCGGTGCCATCATCAACACCCTGAAAATTCATGGTGAATATTCCATAGGGGTTGGAGGCGCTTTTTGATTCGGTAATGACGGTTTTAACACGGATTGTCTTTGCCGGCTCTGTGTGACCACCACCATGGTCCTCTTCCTGTTCATGCACCCATACCTTGACTATCTGAGGAGAATCATTGTCATCCCTTGATGAGTTAACGGTCCAGTACTCATATTCAGATGCGTTGGCGCCAGATGACTGGTTCTGCGAAGCCTGACCTGCGCTCTCCGCGTTGTCCTTTGAATTTTCGCAGGACTTCATGTCGACCATTGCCCTGTAATCGCCCTCGTTCAGCATTTCATCATAACCGGTCTGTGCCATCATGCACAGAATTTCATTTATAATGTCAAAAGATTCAGCTGAGCGTTCTTCAACATACGTATGGCTCTCGTCAGTATTATAATCTGAGCCTGCCGCAAGGTCTGACACAGCACTTGCTATCTTCAAAGCACTGATCTGATTTGATACCTGACCTCCCTGCGCATCAACGACGCTGACTCTCTCACCGACTTTTAATGCGGTAATCGTACCGCTTCCTCCGCCGCTTCCACCACTGCTGCTTCCACCGCCTCCACTGCATCCAACAACCATGATTACAACTGACAGCAATGCAATGAATAAGACAATTGCCTTACTCCCCCTTCTCATACGTTTCTTACTCCCTTGATTCATATTGTTACCTCCTGGTGAAATATCCCGAAGAATTTCGGGCAGTGAAAAAATGTTTGATCTCTCTTAAGCGGATATTCCGCAGATATGCAGCACATTTAATCATTGGTAGACTTATCGGTTTATCTGAATAATGTCTAGATAAGGTATAGCATGTTTTGTTTATGGGGAAATGCCCTATAGTGCATGCAAGGGTAAAATACGGTTTAAGCGGTCATGCACAGCTTAAGAAACTGGAGTAAAAAGAGGATTAAACTACCCTGCAGCTAGCAGGCTGTGCGACAATTGTCATCCTGAACCTGTCTGACGACAGGCAGGCTTGATTCAGGATCTCAGCTTTATGCAGCATGTTGAATCTAAAAGATTCTGAAATAAATTCAGAATGACACCAAAACCAGTTTACGAAAGGAGGCCCATTGATGTTCGTACCTGACTCATGGTTATTGCTGCGGCTTTCTTTGCCTTTTGAGAACCCATTGAAATGATATCTTCAAGTCTGTCCGGATGATTCAGTAATTCTGAACGGCGTTCCCAGATAGGTTCAAGAACGTGCATCAGATTTTTTATGAGCACCTTTTTGCAGTCAATGCAGCCAATTCCTGCCGTGCGGCATCCTTCGGCAACTTCATCCTGTTCCTGGTTTGAGGAAAAAACTTTGTGGAGCTGAAATACAGGTGAAAGTTCAGGATCACCTTTATCAGTGCGTTTAATGCGCTGAGGGTCTGTGGTCATTGTTCTTATCTTCTGTTCAACCTCTTTCGGAGCATCAGAGAGATAAATGCAGTTGTCATAGGTCTTGCTCATCTTTCTGCCGTCAATGCCGGGGACCTTTGGAAATTCAGTCAACAGTGCATCAGGTTCGGGAAACACATCACCATAAAAGTTGTTAAATCTTCTTGCTATCTCCCTTGTTATCTCAAGATGAGGCACCTGGTCCACACCTACCGGCACATAATGGGCCCTGTACATCATGATGTCTGCTGACTGCAAAAGGGGATACCCAAGAAACCCGTAGGTGTTGAGGTCTTTGTCTTTTACTTCAAGCTGTTTTTCCTTGTAAGACGGAACACGTTCAAGCCAGCCTAACGGGGTTATCATGGAAAGCAGGAGATGAAGTTCAGCATGTTCAGGCACGCGGGACTGTTGAAAGATGGTGACCTTTTCCGGATCAAGTCCTGCTGCCAGACAGTTAACCAGAACATCTGTAATAAACTCCTGTACCTGTGATGTATCTGCATACTGTGATGTCAGGGCGTGCCAGTCGGCAATAAAATAATAACACTCATAGTCATCCTGAATTTTTACCCAGTTCTGAAGTGCTCCCACCAGGTTGCCGATATGCAGCATGCCGCTAGGCTGAATTCCGCTGAGGACCCTTTTTTTAGACAATGCATATCTCCTTTCAGACGTTTGTACACATTAAAATATTTTATCGTAGAATGGTATAAATTCTGTTAACAGCCTATAAAGTGGAAAAATAAACATTCCCGCAATTCCCGTAACTAACAAAGCAATAAGCAATATCATGCCATAGGGTTCTAATTTGCTGTACGTTATTGCATATCTATGGGGCAAAAATCCGACAAGAACTCTTCCTCCATCGAGAGGAAGAATTGGTATTAAATTGAGAGCAGCAAGAAAAAGATTTACCTGAATACTAAACTTCAGCATCAAGGCAATAGGAGTTAATATGGACGTGACTACATTACTTTGCAATTTTGTTGCTAATGGTAATATTATGAAAACTAAAATGAGTGAACTAAGGATAGCCAGTACAATATTGGTAATGGGACCGGCAGCAGAAGAAATGGCCATGCCTTTTTTCGGGTTTATAAAATTTGAAGGATTTATAGGTACAGGCTTTGCATATCCAAAAACAAATTGCCCATTAGAAAAATAGTACAATGCAATAGGCATAATTATTGTTCCAACAGGATCAATATGTTTTATCGGATTTAATGTTAACCGACCCATCATTCTGGCCGTAGGATCACCCAGCCTGTTAGCAACATATCCGTGTGAAACTTCATGAAGCGTGATCGCCAGGACCAGTGCCGGAATAGATACGATTAATTGCCTGATTGTGTTTGCATCCATAATTGGCTGATATTGTACATTAAACAGAGCAGTTTTTTTCATTCCGGCATGGCAGATGTCATCTTAGCATCGTTTGAAATATTGTTCTGCATTCTCCTCATATGGATATTTATTTGCCGCAACCTGTATAATTTATGGCTTGCAGA
Source organism: Thermodesulfovibrionia bacterium (assembly GCA_947258735.1). The sequence continues at coordinate 4,479 of CAMYJJ010000105.1, forward strand.
TATTTTAAGACAGAGAAAAATAAGGAGAGATCTATGAATATTGAAGTAAAAAATGAACAGTTAAAGAAATGGATCAGGGAAGTAGCTGACATGTGTACGCCGGATGATATTTATATATGTAACGGCACCAAGTCTGAATATGACCAGATGATGAAACTGCTTCTGGACAGTGGTATTGCCATTCCTCTTGAGAAGCGGCCCAACAGTTTTCTCTTCAGGTCTGACCCGAGTGATGTTGCCCGCGTTGAAGATAACACATATATCAGCACGCCGACCCGGGATGAAGCAGGACCTACAAATAACTGGATAGCGCCTGATGAACTGAAGGAGAAGATGAGGGGGCTGTACAAAGGCTGCATGAAGGGGCGCACCATGTATGTGATTCCTTTTTCAATGGGCCCGATAGGTTCTCCCATTTCTAAAATCGGCATTGAAATAAGTGACAGCCCGTATGTAGTTGTGAACATGCATATCATGACCCGGGTGAGTGACCGTGTTCTGGAACTGCTCGGTACTGACGGGGAATTCATCCCCTGCCTGCATTCCATTGGCGCACCTCTTGAAGAGGGGCAGGAAGATTCCAAATGGCCCTGCGCCCCGATTGAGCAAAAGTATATCAGCCACTTTCCCCAGGAAAACCTTATCTGGTCATACGGTTCAGGATATGGCGGAAATGCCCTGCTCGGAAAAAAATGCCTTGCTCTGAGAATCGCATCTGCCATGGCAAAGCGGGAAAGCTGGATGGCTGAGCATATGCTCATTCTCCGTTTAACAAATCCTGAAGGCAAACAGTATCATATTGCTGCGGCCTTTCCTTCAGCCTGCGGTAAGACCAACCTGGCAATGATGCAGCCGTCCATTCCGGGATGGAAATGCGAATGTGTCGGTGACGACATAGCATGGATGAAGATCGGCCCTGACGGCCGCCTTTACGCGATTAACCCTGAAAACGGGTTCTTCGGGGTTGCTCCGGGCACATCATATGAAACAAACCCGATGGCAATGGATTCCTTAAAGGAAAATGTTATCTTTACAAACTGTGCATTGACCGATGAAGGTGATATATGGTGGGAAGGGATGGATGGTGATCCGCCCAAACATGCCATTGACTGGAAAGGCAATGACTGGACCCCTGACAGCGATCACGTTGCTGCTCATGCCAATGCCCGTTTTACGGCACCGGCCGCACAATGTCCTGTTATCTGTGAGGACTGGGAAAAGCCTGAGGGAGTTCCCATTGACATCTTTATTTTTGGCGGCAGGAGAAGCACGGTCGTTCCGCTGGTAACAGAGGCGTACAATTGGGACCATGGTGTATTCCTTGGTTCGACTGCAGCATCTGAAACTACGGCAGCAAATATTGGTGCAGTGGGCAATCTCAGAAGAGACCCCTTTGCAATGAAGCCCTTCTGCGGGTACAACATGGGCGATTACTTTCAGCACTGGGTGAACATGGGAGATAAACTGGGGGACAAGGCACCAAAATGTTTTTATGTGAACTGGTTCAGAAAGAGCGAGGACGGAAAGTTCCTGTGGCCGGGATTCAGTGACAACAGCCGTGTCCTTAAATGGATGTGTGAGCGGGTTGACGGAAAGGTGGGAGCCAAAGAGACGCCGATAGGTCTGTTGCCTGAAGATGGCGGTCTTGATACACAGGGTCTTGATACGTCGGCAGATGACATGGCAGAGCTCCTGAAAATTGATACTGAAGCATGGAAGGCTGAGATTCCGGACATTGAAAACCACTTCTCAACGTTTGGTGATCGTCTTCCTGAAAGATTAAAAAAGCAGCTTGATGAATTCAGGAAGCGTTTAGGATAAGATAAATATATAAATATTGAAAGGCCACATCCCAAATGGATGTGGCCCTTTTTTTTATTTTTATCTTCGGGTTAAATACCCCGTGTCTTGCCACGTTCGTCATACCCGCCCCTGATTACAACATTCGAAGGCAGGCTCCAGAGGGTATCCAGAAATGTACAGTGCTACGTGGTTTCTGGATTCCCGATTAACAGACCTCGGGAATGACTGCTGTTGTTACCCTGTAGCTTGCTACGAGGCAGTCTATTATTCTGCCAGATCAGCCTCGATATTCATTGTCACTTCAACTTCCTTACCTACCATGAAGCCGCCGTTTCCCATCGGCTCATTCCATTTCAGACCGTAACCTTCACGGTTGATAATGGTCCTCCCTGTAATGCCCAGCGTAGTCTCACCAAAAGGACTCTTAACCGGTCCAAGGATATCAGTTTCAAGGGTTATCGGCCTGGTAATACCATGAATAGTGATCTCTCCGGTAATGCTGCAGCTGTTAAATCCTGTGCGTTCTGCGCCATTACTTTTAAAGGATAATTTCGGGAATTTCTCGATGTCAAAAAAATCGGCACTTTTTAAATGGTCATCCCGTTTTCCGATACCGGTGATAATACTTTCCACATCGATATCAAACTGAACCGAAATATCTGCAAATGTATCAGGGTCAAAATTGATCGTTCCTGAGACCTTGTTCATCTGTCCGTGAACAAACGCAACGGTCATATGTCTGATCGAAAATGATCCGACAGTGTGGTCAGGGTCTATGTTCCATTGTGACATGTTAGAGCACCTCCTTAAGGTAAGGGTTCCGGAAACCCATTGTTTTTGATTAGGCAACTAACTGAACTCTGTCCATACACTTAATGTATCTGCCTGTCATTCCGGCATTCCTTAGGCCGGAATCCAGGGTTTCCCATGAAAACGGGAAACCAGTTCATTTATAGTTCCCCGCTTTTGCGGGGACAAGTCTGGATGCCCGATTACAAACTTCGGGCATGACAAATATAAGAAACGGGACATTATGGACAGACTCTAATTAGTTCGTTGTTCTCTTGACTCCTCGACCCCTTGGACCCTGATTATAATATTAAATAAAGCACTGAGGATCAGGAGCCAGATAGTCAGGTTTTCCTTTTGAAGCTGAGTATGCATAAGCAATGGCCCTGCACCCCCTGCAGTTTGCCCATTTATTACATGTCCTGCATTTCCCCTTATATCTGGTTTTGTCTCTGAGATCATTCAGAACTGGAGAGATGGACCAGATCTCACGTAAGGAATCCTTCCTCACATTTCCGATGGGAACGGGCAACCTTCTGCAAGGCACCACTGTGCCATCAGGCATTATGGTCAGCCCTGATATGCCAGCAGCACAGCCACCCAATGCTATGTCTCCGCACTCTTTATTTTCGGTGTTATTTCTGAACTGGGAAGCGACAGGGTCTCCTGTCACGATCTCCAGTCCATTGTCCGGTTTTATGGAAAAGATCTCATTGTATAGCCTTTCAACTTCAGAGGGTCTCATTACCTCTGATAATAGTGCCTTTCCCCTGCCTGAGGGAACGAGCCGGGAAAACCCCAGCCTGTTCACTCCAAGATCAGAAGCAAGATCAACTGTCTCAAACAAATGATCAGCATTAATTTCTGATACCGTAGCATTTATAGTGACTTCAAGACCTGCATTCTTCAAAAGCTTCACACCCCTGACTGAATGATTAAAGCTGTTTTTACCCCTGATAGAATCATGTATCTCCTCCGGACCTTCTATACTGACCTGAACCCCGCTGACACCAAGGTCATACAATTCATGTGCAATATTATTGTCAATGAGAATGCCATTTGTCAGGAGGTAAATATCAAAACCAATATGCTTAAATGCAGTAATCACATCATATAAGTCTTTTCTTAACAGAGGTTCTCCTCCGGTAAGATTTACACTTGGCGAAAAATCCATATCATATGATTCCTGCCAGTTATGGATTGTAGAGGATATTTCATTGATTACAGATTTAATTTCATCAGAGGTAAGTTCATCATAACCATACCCGTTCTGATAGCAGTGTGTGCATGTAAGATTGCACTTTTCTGTAAGATGCCACTGAATAAGAAAGTCAAACGAGTCTTTTGGTGTCATTGAGATGCCTTAATCTAAAGAATTCCTCGAATCTCTGCTTCGAGGTTAATCAAATAATCCTTTGTTTGTCATTCCCGCGGTCTGTTTAGCGGGTCGACTCGACCGGCTAAAAGGACTACCGGAATGACATTGATACCTCGTATGTATGATATGGCGTTATTCTTATTTAAAAGAGAATTAATAAATGGATATGGCAGAAACAAATTTATTAAGCTGATGTTCCTGCCATATCCGGGGCCTTGGTTGCTGGACCAGCAACGTTAACTCTTTCAGCCCTTTCATTTGAGACAGGTTTTTCCGGGGTCATCTGTTCTTTTTTTGATTTTACCCCAGAAATCAGCCTCCTTTAACTGCGCCTTTTTGCTTAAAGGCTTTTTCATGATCTCACCTCCTTCCATGGCCAATAGAACGGTATGATGATTGATACATGTTTGATCGCTGTGAAGTTATGATACAGCCGCAACTTCAGTTGTCAATAGATTTATTTTGAAAGCGACAGCTTTGCTGCCAGCTTTTGCTTTTCATCAATTGATGCCTCAAGTTCATCAAGTCTGGCAAAATCAGCTTTCATTCTTGTTTTAATACCTGACAACTTCTTTGTTACATACAAATTCCTCAGCTGTTCGCCCATAAGGGAGTAGAGCTTTGTTCTTTCCTCTTTTAAATTGTGAAGTTCAATTTTTAGCTTGGTCAGGTCAGTCGTATTTTTTGCATATGAATGTACATCATCAGCAATATCATGCATTACATTAATTCCTTTATCAGCTGCCTCATGAATTCGATCACCCAGTTTCAGCAGTTCTGCTTTTGTCGACTGTGCAAAATCTGATAAAGACATGTACCCTGTTTTTTGCCTGATAGCATCTGCAGTATCTTTAATGGTTATTTTAGACGTGGTCTTTTTTACTGACTTCTTTGCAGCTTTCTTTGCAGCTTTCTTTGTAGTTTTCTTTGTGGTTTTCTTTGCGGTCTTCTTTGCGGTCTTCTTTACAGATTTCCTGGTTGCCATGTATTCCTCCCTTTCTTGAATTTGTTTTAGTTTAGCATACGTTTGATTATATCAAAAAAAATATCCTGCACCAACCAATAGTCACATTATATAAAATTGACGGCTTCATGGCTGATCAAATTAAGCATTGTAATTTTTAGAGGATGGCTGAATATACTTCGCATTTACACGGGGGACGTTATTTATTGAATGCTGAAAAAACCTTTAAAATTAATTGAGTTATTGACTTCTTCATTATCCCTCGATTCATATGAGATGGAAATTGATGGATTAATATGGAGCCACCGAGCGGAATCGAACCGCTGACCTGATCATTACGAGTGAACTGCTCT
>CAMYJJ010000106.1 GCA_947258735.1 Thermodesulfovibrionia bacterium
TCGGTATTCTTGCCCATTATATTGGCACCCAGAGTGCACTTGCCACAACTGCAGGTTTATGTCTCATAGGGACCCTGTCACTTATCTGGATAAAACCCGCAATACTAAAGTTATAACTGAAAAGTAAGAAGTAAAACGTTCGAAGTGACAAGTGTGAGTTATGGGTTGTGGTATATTACATTTATAAGTTGCATGAATACTCCAACATGGTAAGATATTCATAATATGAACTATTCTCACATTCATCCGGTTAATGACTTGTACCCCGGAGAATCCTTGAACCTTTGAATCCTCTTACTTGAAGACATTTTGAATCAGACAATGCATGTCATATATAACCTCGTCCTGTCATTATGGATAGGGGGGATAACCATTTTCACATTCATTATGACCCCTGTTATCTTCAAGTCCTTCGATAGAGACATGGCAGGAACCATAGTCGGAAAACTCTTTCCCGGATACTTCTGGTTTAATCTGGTTGTGTCCATAACAGCACTTGTGCTCATTCTCTTTGCAGGACTCTCGTTTGCAAAATCCGGAAATAAAATTTCTCTCATCCTGATCGTATGTGCCCTGATGATGAATATGTATGTGACCTTCAAGCTTCATCCTGCAATAAAACAGGCAAAAAAAGAGGTCCATTCAGTTGAGGAACGGGCGGATTCCCCCGTGAGAAAGAAATTCAGGAGACTCCATGCAACAAGCGCCAGCCTTAATCTGCTTCTTCTGGTTGACGGTGTTGCTCTCCTTATTATCAGTACAGCGCTGCGGAAGTAGTACGATGCATGGAATTGCAGATTGTATTATGTTATCCATTTGTTGGAGATAATATATTACAATTAATTCTGCACAGTTAGATATATCTCCAGCGGTTTACAAAGACTACCTGCTTCATGTGCTGCCCTGCCGCACTTACTGCAAAAAAAACGTGCATCTCTTATAATCGCCCTGAGTTGATCAGGCCCACACCTTCTGGATATCTTACACAGATGTTTTGCTTCGTTACAGTCATCTCCCCCCTTACATTCCTTGTCATATTTTTTTCCCATACATCCTCCTGCAATTATTTTAGCATCTCCATTGTTCTGTCTTCAAAGTGTCTGAATAAAAATGTTTTATACACCTTACATACAGAAAAAAACCTTGACAATAAATTACATGAATGTTAACCTGTACATGAAGTATCAGAAGTTTTTGTAGCAGACCAGACCTCAAAGACTTTCAGCTTTGTGGTCTTTTTTTATCTTTGCAGGGTCGTCGTTCTGATACTTTAGTTTAAAGCAAGGAGGTTAATCAGGAAATGATCAACGGAACAGTAAAGTGGTTCAACGAATCCAAAGGATTTGGATTTATTTCAAGAGCTGAAGGTAGCGACGTATTCGTTCACTACTCTTCCATATCTGGCGATGGATTCAAGAGCCTAATTGAAGGCGACTCTGTCAGCTTTGAGATTGAAGACGGCCCTAAAGGTCCCAAGGCTGTTAATGTAGTTAAAAATTAACCACCCCTCTAAAGCCCCCTGCAATGCAGGGGGCTTTTTTTATGAATTCCGCTCGTTTTTTCATTCTCTGCCACATGCCGCTGCAGGCGTATAATATCTTTTATATTTGATGAGATTGTTATCGATCATGCATTTACTTGATATAATTAACATGTCGTTTTCACATATAAAATTCATCATCACTCTAAGGGTATGGCTGGTACCGGAATAACTGCATATCAAGATACATGACATTAATACTGATATCATTCATTTTCTTTTTATCAGGCATTGTTCAGGGCATGTCAGGTTTTGGCTCAGCACTGATCGCCATGCCTCTATTGACTTTATTTATTGACGTCAAGACAGCTGTGCCATTATGTATTTTGCAAAGTGTGCTGATGACATCATACCTCTCTCTGACACTGAAAGACCATATGGAAAAGGAAAAAACCCTGCCGCTTCTCATGGGAAGCCTGCCCGGAATTTTTTTCGGGGTAACGTTTCTGAAACATATTGAATCAGATATCATTAAACTGCTGCTCGGCTTCATGATGGTCGCGTACAGTATGTATTCTCTTTTCTTTAAACCACAATCTAAATCACTGCATAGAGTATGGGCCTATGTTGCGGGATTCAGCACCGGGTTTATCGGTTCGGCATTCAGTGCCGGAGGTCCACCAACCATCATTTACACCACACTGACCGGCTGGTCCAAAAATTTCATAAAAGCGACTCTCACCGGTTTCTTCCTCACAAGCGCCATCATTACAGCTGTAGCGCACGCAGCCACAGGTCTGACAACAGTACTAGTTTTAAAATACTTTCTCGTCTCATCAGCATTTGTACTGATAGGCGTGTATGCAGGCATAAAACTGTATAACAGGGTCAGTACTGATGGATACATCAGGGTCCTGCATATACTGCTCATCATCCTTGGCAGTATGATGAGTATTACAGCCATGCTGGGATTACACAGCTAACATGTACATATTGAAATGTACTTTTTTATGATACCCATGTGCCGGTATTTGAAAAAATCCGTAACTATCGATGATTAAAGATCTCCAGCAAATAAGTCGATATAAGATATATTATGCCCGAAGATATTAAATCGTATGTACAAAAAATTGAAAACCTCCCGACCTTACCTCTGATCGCCCAGAAAATCATGAATCTGAATAACGATTCATCGCTTTCTGTTGAGAAACTTACGGGTATTGTGGAAAGAGATCCGGCTATAGCAGCAAAAATCTTAAGTTTTGCAAACTCAGCTTTTTTCGGATTCCGCTATCAGACCACTGATCTTGACAATGCAATCATGAGAATAGGGTTCAACAATGTTAAAAGTATAGCTATGGGAATATCCGTATTGAGTTTCCTTGATACCAGTAAAAATACAGCTGACTACACACGGCTGTTCAATCATTCCATCGCGGTCAGTCTGGCAGCACGATGCATTGCCGATCATATCAGGACAGGCGTGGAAGAAGATATTCTGATTGAAGGTCTTCTGCATGATTTGGGGTATCTGGTATTGCATAGATTTTTACCGGATATGTATCAGGAAATCCTAGATGCATTACATAGCGGGGAGCCTGTTCTTGATGCAGAACATCATGTACTGAACAGCTCACATGCTGAAGTTGGGTATTGGCTGGCCATTCAATGGAATTTGCCGGATAGCATTTTAAATACAATTTTATATCATCACACACCATATCTTGGAAAAAATGCAACGCAACTGGCCTTGATACATATTGCGGATTATATCGTTACCAAACATATCTGCAGTCCATTTAAAAAAGACCCGAACTACCCCCTTGATCAGAGTTCCCTGGATATTCTTTCAATATCGGAAGACGAGCTGAAACGTATAAAAGACATCATATGTGATATTCCTTTGTCAGATGAAAATCCTGATATGAGCTTTGATATAACAGGTAAAGCAAGAGAGTCAAATTAAAAGATTATCGTATACCAGCAACTGCTGCCGGGGAAAAATTTGTACGATTCCTGGCTTCAGAGATCCTTGTTAATAATGGTACATACATATTTAATACGTGAGAAAATATATTCTTAAATGACACATGTGATGCAGGCCGGATTATCCAGTCAATCCCGATAAACTCCATGTCATCAATAGGCGGGTAGGCATTACAATTAAAGTTCATGTAACTGCTCAATTATCCTTAATAATCGCATTTATATTTTTTATTTACCAAAATATTTATATTCTGATAGAATGAAAGATTATGAGGGCTCCTTTTATAGTGATGTTCATATTAATTGCGGCATTCACCGTGCTGGGTCCGGTTGCTGTTTCTTCTCAGGACACCAATGCCTCTGAATTTTTTCTGCTTGGTTTGCAGAACAGTCAGAAAATGGAGTACTCAGAGGCAATAGATGCATTTCAGCATGCCATCAGTCTCGATCCCAAGCACGCAGAGGCATATTACAACCTCGGACATGCCTATTTCAAACTGCACAGGTATGACGAATCACTTCAGGCATATAAAAAAGCTGCTGACATTAAACCGTCATATGTAGATGCCCATATTTCTACCGGAATTGTTGCGTCGATGTTAAGCAATTATGACGAGGCCATTTCCGCTTTGAAAAAGGCTGTCAAGGCAAAGCCCGACCATGCAGAAGCACATAATAATCTCGGTAATATTTACACTGAGATAGGGAACCATGAGCAGGCCATGAAATCATACCAGACAGCCGTCAAACTCAAACCAAAATTTGCCGAGGCCCGCTTCCATCTCGGTTTGTCGTATATGGAATACAGAAAACAGCTCCTCGCATCAGCAAGAAAAGAATATAAGGCCCTGAGAAAACTTAATAAGGACCTTGCCGAGGAACTGAACAGTATCATAAAGTAATTCCATCCATTACATTTCCCTGTCTTTATCCAGTACAATACAGAACATGTCAGAAAACAAAACATACAAAGTTATGTTTTTATGTACAGGAAACTCATGCCGCAGCCAGATGGCAGAAGGACTGGCAAGAGAACTGGGAAGGGATACTATAGAACCTTACAGTGCAGGGCTTATTCCCGCTGGGATCAATTCGAATGCCATAACTGTGATGAATGAGATCGGCATAGATATATCAGGCCAGACTTCAGACGCTATAGATGAGGATCTCTTGAATAAGATGGACGTGATCATGACCCTCTGCAGCCATGCCGATGCTTCATGCCCGGTCACGTCGCGGAATATAAAAAGGTTCCACACTCCTGTTGATGACCCTGTCGGAGCTGTGGGAACAGAGGAAGAGGTGCTTGATGAGTTCAGAAGGGCACGGGACGAGATACGTGACAAAATCAATGACCTTGTTAAATGGCTGAAGTCAAGTAAACTATGAGCATGCCAATCAACGTTCTTATTTTCACTTCATTGAAATATATCTCCCTGCGGTAGGGAGACTATCCCACAATTGTCATCCTGAACAAGCCTGCCGGCTGGAAGGTTTGTTCCAGAATCTCAGGTTATTCAATATTATGAAACTACGAGATTCTGAAATAAATTCAGAATGACACTGCATCTGTTTATGAAATTATCAGACAAACACTTTTCTGAGATTTACTCCTTATTATCTTAGTTACCAAACAGCAGCCTTACGTTCCTCATTTCATCTTTCCAGTGCCTTACCGGTACAAGCGTGCTGTCCTGATATGTAGTTACTTCATACCTGCCATTTTTTATCTTTACTGATACAGCACCGTCCCTGTCAGTCCTGAAAATGTTCACTCCTTCATCCCTGTATCTCTGCATAGCTGATGTATGAGGGTGATGAAACGGGTTGTTCCTGCCTGCGCTCACCACCGCAACCTGGGGCTGAACAGATTTGATAAATGCTGATGAACTCGAAGTCCTCCCGCCATGATGAGGAATTTTCATGATATCACTCTTCAGCCATATATCCGCGTACAGAATATTCTCCTCTGCCTCTTCCTCAATATCTCCGGTAAACAGAATCGAGATATCTTCTGCTTCAACATTCAGGACAAGCGAACTGCTGTTTTCATTGGAAAACACTCCCCTTGGTGAATCAGCATAAAACGATTGATAGGGATGCAGTATGGTGATAGTATATCTGTCTGTTCCAAGCATGTCTCCCCGTTTCAGCACCCTGTGCCGTACCTTTTGTTTTTCAGAGATGTTAAGAATCTGAGGCTTAAGGGCTATGGTATCTCCATTTGTCCAAATCTCCCTGACCTGAAAATGCTCCAGTATATATCTGAACCCGCCAAAGTGATCAGGATGGGCATGACTGACAACAAGGTAATCAACAGTATCTATCGCGCGTGACCTCAAAAAAGGTGCGATGACCCGTCTCCCCATATCAGGTTTGTTCATTCCGCCATCAATAATCATTACGTCATCACCGGGCAGCTTCAGCACCGATGATTCGCCCTGCCCTACATCGAGAAATGTAATGCTGAAATTGTCATTTGCCATATGCGGACGGATCAGATAAATAAAGAACACAATCACCACTGGGAGGAATTTTTTATGAAAACTGTTATTGCTTTTAACAACATATATTAGAGCTGAATAATATAAAAATATCTCTGCAATTGTAGGAGAATGCAGTGGTACATTGGCATATGGGATGTGAGAAAACATCTTTACCAATTTCAATGCGCTATGCGTAACCATGTCAGTAAAGTAAGACAAAGGCATCAGGGGCATATCAAAAAGCAATGCTGTAAATCCTGTAAAAAACCCTAGAGGCAAAACAACAAAACATATCAGAGGAGTAATGATCAGGTTTGTTAAGGGAGATATCAGGGGCAACTGGTTGAAATACATCACAACAAAGGGAGCAGTACCCATAACCGCGGCTATTGTTATTAATAATGTTGTTCTGATTTTCTTCCATACTTTTTTGTCAGGACGGTCTATGTTATGGTTACCGGCCCCGAACATCAGGTCAGATTGGGTATTCTCATAATGAATAATCCGCTCCATAACAGCACCGATAGATAAAACCGCAAAAAAAGACAGCTGAAAAGAGAGGGCAAAAAGGGCCTCCGGCTGCCATATAAGGATCACGACAACAGCAATAGCAAGGGAGTTTAACCATTGGCCTTTTCTTCCAAGAAACAGTGCCGCCATGTAAATGATGACCATTACCAGAGACCGGATAGTGGGCAGACTGGCTCCGGATATAAGCGCATATAACATGAGCACCGGAAGGGTAATCAGCACCGCTATTTGTGTGGGTGTTATGGTTACTGACATTCTGACCAGCATGTTAAAAGGCATATACCTAACACCTCCCCTTATGAACGAAAATATAATGAAACCCAGCAGGCCGAAATGGGTTCCTGAGATGCTGAGAAGATGAGCAAGCCCGGTGGAACTGAATCCATCTCTCATCTCCTGTCCCACCCCGCTTTTCAAACCCGGAATAATTGCTTTATGCAGTAACGCGCTCTCTTCAGACAGACTGTTGTCCATGATCCATCCCAGCCTCTGACGTTTCTTATGTATCCAGGTCATGAACCCCTCATCTTCTGCAGTCACGAGAAAGCCCCTGACATAACCAACAGCTGATATATCGTTTATTGCTCCAGTCGGTGCATATACGCCCGGGTTGTAAAAGGAGCGGGGTGTTTTCAGTTTTGCATCTGCATGTAATCTGTCCCCCGGCTCCAGCATGCTGCTTCTTAAACTCTCTCCGAAGACCTCCTGCAGGATTGTAAGCCTTACGGTACCCGGTATACTGATGTCTTCAATCAGGACATCTCTGATGGAAAATCTGAGGTTACCATCTTTCATCTCAGGCACACTGGATATCGTTCCCACAATATAAACATCTTCAGCGGGCACAGACAGTGCAGGCAGGTCATGGTGTCGCAGCATACTGTAAATAAAAGCCGCGACAAAGACCATGATGATAAGAAGCATCTTTTTTCTGTTATAGGACATGAAAAACAGATAAAGGATTGTTCCAAACAAAAGGGATGAAATGGTAATCGGGAAATAGCTATGGAACCTGAACGCAGAAATACCCGCTATGAATGCAATCGCAATATTGATCATGTCCCCTAAACTTTAATTTCAAATTTTAAATCTTAAATGTCAAATAACATCAGAATAATTAATAATAATACTATAAATTTTATGTAATTGAAATTTATTTGACATTTCGATTTTGAAATTTGTCATTTTTTTAATATATCATCTGCCCAGCTTATTGCGGCAGCAACGGTCGGAAATCCGATTGTACTCGTCAATAGAATGAGTGTGTGATATATCTCATCTTCACTGGCTCCTGCCTGAGCTGCCCTTCTTACATGGCTGTGTACAGAACCCTCGGAACGGATGGCAGCGGCGGCTGCCAGTTGAACCAGATGAGAAGTCTTTTCATCAACAGGACCCATTTCACGGGCTGTTTTACCCAGGTTTTCAACGGCATCAGTCAGCTTTCCATATCTTTTGCTTATGCTCGAATATTTCTTAGGCATTTCCTGGTCTGTCATAATTACCCCCTTTTAAATGGATTATATGTAGATAGTACAGGAATCATGCCGCTATATCAACTCGTTTTTTATAAATCTGGTTCAACAGCAGCTCAACAATGGCTCAATGATAGTTTAACAATAGATCAATATTGTTCTATTTGTGATTGGTATTCTTTGTAATGTTGAACAATTATTGAGCTACTGTTGAGCAATGATGAGCTATGTTAAACAATTCATTAAGGCTTGTAGACAACCCTGAAAATATGTATCCTTTATCTATGCCTTTACAGACACCTTTTACAATAATCTCTGTCACCGGGGCGCATAGCAGCGTGGGCAAGACGAGCCTCTGCTCCTTACTTCTAAAACATCTTACCGGCTTTGGGGCTGTTAAATTCACAAAGACAGATATGTTTACATCAGTATCAGATGATCCTGAAACGATTTCAGTGAGCGGTAAGGATACTGCCATCATGTCCGAAGCAGGGGCGGAAAGGGTGGTATGGATTCAGAGTCCATATAAAGACCTTAAAGAAGGACTTGATATCGCTCTTGCTAAAATGCATGGACTTAATGGGGTTGTGGTAGAGGGCAACAGCCCCGTTGATTTTATTAGTCCCCATCTGATTGTTTTCATTATGGGACCGGATGGACAGATAAAAGAATCAGCAAAATACGTAAGGAATGCCGCTGATATTATTGTAATTAATTCTGGGAATAAACCTGATGATCTGAATTCTCTGGTCTCAGATATTACATCACATGATGCTGAAGGGAAGGAGGTTTTCTGGATTGATCTGCTTAATCACAGAGGTGAAATTGATGCATTCCGGTCATGTGTAGAAAAAATGCTGGCAAAAAAGTAAAATTAAACAAATGATTAGCTGAATTAATATTCTGTTGCATTTGACCGTATATATTAATAAACTTGTTAATCCACAGGAGCTTATGCTTTGCAAATCGAAACAAACGTCCTTCTTTTTGAGTTAGCCCTTACCTTATATTTCCTTTCAACCATATCAGGCATTATTGAAATTTTTCGGGGGAAAAAAGCAACTTCAAAAATCTCAATGTACCTTGCCGCAGCTGGATTTCTCTTTCATACCGGGAACATCATTGTCAGATATGTCCAGGGCGGACATATCCCGGTCACAAACATGCATGAAGCAACATCATTCTTTTCATGGTGTATACTGATTCTCTTCTTTTTCCATGAATTTCGATACAAGCTGGGCATGCTCAGCTCTTTTATTATGCCGATCGTTTTTCTGTTCATGTTTTCATCATCAATTTTTCCCAGAGAGATAAAAGTATTGAGCCCGGTCCTGCAGAGCTACTGGTTCGGTATACATGTAATACTGGCATTTCTCGGAGATGCGGCGTTTGCCATGGCATGCGGTATAGGAGTTATGTAAAGTCCAAGCACCTTGGCGGACTGTTTCAGAAACTCCCAAGCCTTCAGGTACTTGATGAAATCAACTACCACCTTATCACTCTCGGGTTTCCGCTTCTGACCCTTGCCATGATTACCGGAGTAATCTGGGCCAACTCGGCATGGGGGTCATACTGGCGATGGGACCCGAAAGAGGTCTGGTCACTTATAACCTGGCTTATCTATGCCCTGGTCCTGCACCTGAGGCTCTCTGTCGGGTGGCGCGGGAAAAAGGCCGCCATACTTTCTATCGCAGGTTTTATTGTTGTGGTTTTCGCGTTCCTTGGTGTTTCCGTTATTTTGACAGGACAGCACACCTTTATGTA
>CAMYJJ010000107.1 GCA_947258735.1 Thermodesulfovibrionia bacterium
ATAAGTTCAGTTCCCTCTTCAACAGCACTTTTGACGGCACGCATGTAATTATCACCCATTATGCTCTTCCAGAGGTCTCCTTTACCAAAGAGGCGGGAGAACACGAACACGACCAGAAACCCGCTCAGCAGCACTCCCCATGCCGGCTGCTTCAGGAAATCTTCGATCGCTCCCTGTAACGTATTGCGGTTCCGATAGACCAGCCAGACAAACAGACATAATACAAGATAAAAAGGGAATTTCCAGGAACCATGCCGGATCATGTCGAGAAATCCGTCAAGTTCGCGAATTGCACCAAGGAATGCCATTCCTGCCAGGATGAATGACAGGCCACGGCTCGAAGCATCAATTGAGCCGGCCCTTAAAAAAATGACGGCGGCAAGGATTAATATGATCAGCTGGCTAAATTCAGTGTATGATACTTCACCAAATCCTCCCGGCGTCCCCTTCCACATCCCGTCCAGATAAATAATCAGTGTAACGCATACGACAACAACGCAATAAATACAAACGCGCAAGGCCGCTCTTAATATAATATTTTCTGTCTGTTTCATGATCCTGTCGGTAATGCAAAATTATGATAAACCGTGCACATGCAAAAGTCCAGGTGAAAGTATGCTCCTGATAAAAGGCTGGCAAACATACTGTTCATCACAAGCCATAAAAAAAGGAGTTAACCGGTAATGGCTAACTCCCTTATATGCAATGGTAGGCGGAACAGGGCTCGAACCTGTGACCCCAGCCTTGTAAGGGCTGTGCTCTCCCAACTGAGCTACCCGCCCGAATCATATGCCTTAGACTGACTACTATAACAAAAGAGACATGAAAATTTAAAGTTTTTCTCGCCGTTTGATTTAAATTTATGCATTAATATACAATTGTCTGAAATGCTCTGCAACACGATAATTAAGCACAACAGATATAGTCCCTTTCTTAAGGCAGGTTTTCTTTTTATAATCATCCTGCTGGTTTTTTCATGCTCCAAAGGCCAAAAAGAAACTGAATTTTTTGAACCTTCCGAGATGTTAAAAGAAGCGGATCTCCTTATCAATGACAATAAATTTGAAGATGCAAGACTTATCCTTGAAGAGATACGCGTAAAAGACGCATCCCGAAAATATGCCGTAATTGCAAGATTAAGGATTGCGGATACGTTTTTTGAAGATGAGTCATATGAAGAAGCTGCTGTTGAGTATGAGTCATTTCTCAATGTCCACACCCGTCATCGATATGCTTCTTATGCCCAGTTCAAACTCGCCATGTGTTATTTCAACAGGATCAAGACCGTTGATGTAAGTTATTCGTGGGCACAGAAGGCCCTGTATGAATTTGAGAAACTGCAGCAGCTGTATCCCCGCAATCCCTATCTTGATGCTACAGATGAAAAGATAAAGGTCTGCAGGCAGTTTCTTTCTGACTTCGAACTGTATGTCGGGAAGTTCTACTTCAATAAAGGATCTTTTCATGCTGCTGTGCTGCGCCTGAATAATATACTTCAAACCTACCCTGAATCTGACAAAAAACCGGATGCACTTTATTACCTTGGCATTTGCTATAAAAATCTGGGTGAGCAGGACAAGGCTGCAGCTGTCCTGAATTCTCTTGTTGAGAATTACCCTTCCTTGAAAATTGCTGACAAGGCAAAAGAGGTCCTTGCCTCGCTCCATGAAAGCAAGTGAAATATTACCCTGCCTTTATTGATCTGAGAAAAAAATCTGCTGTCGTGATCGGAGGGGGAAGTGTTGCCGAGAGAAAGGTGCGCTCTCTGATTAAAGCTGGAGCAGATGTCAGGGTGATAAGTCCGGACATAACGAGAGGTCTCGCAAGACTCAGGGACAGGGGAGTACTGACACATACAAAGAGGCCGTATAGAAAAGGTGATCTCAAAAAGGCATTCATCGCTGTTGCAGGAACATCATCTCCTCTGATAAATAAAAAAATAGCAGCTGATGCTGAATGTCTGATTAATGTCATTAATGTCCCCTCAGAAGGCAACTTTATTGTTCCATCACTCGTCAGGCAGGGAGCTTTGTCTATCGCCATATCTACCGAAGGCAGCAGCCCTGCCATATCCAAGGCAATCAGAAAAGAGATACAGCACCTCTATGGAACGGAATATGGCCGTTATCTGAAATTCGTAGAAATCGTGAGAAAAAATGCCATGGCCGGCATAAAAGACAAAAGGAAGAGAAAAAGGTTTCTCAACTTTCTTGCATCTGAGAAGATTCTTTCCCGTCTCAGGGAACGCGGTTTTGATGAAGTTGCCGGAGACATTTTAAACACTCTGGAAAAAGAAGCGGGGTAGCTGCTATACCCCTGATATAATGAATATTTCGTCATGGACCTTTTCTGCTGACTGCCTGTCACTGAACAGGCCCACAACGACAATAATGTTTGTTATTCCCATTCCCCTGTCTTTTAGAATCAGCGTGATTTTTTTTCCATCCCTGCCCACTGCTTCTATCCTGCCGCTGGTCCCTTCATTAATACTGCTGGATATGCTCAATTCAAGGTTAGCAAGGGCCCTGTTCGCAACATCCCAGGCCTTTGCATATTCAAGGGGGTAATCTCTTGATAAGCGTCCCTCAACCCATCTGTACCCGCCAACAGCTGCAATGCCCCCTACGGTAAACAGCGCAGCAGCACACCCGTATAACACAGATAATGAACAGAGTAAAAGAACTATTTTTTTAACCGCCTGCATTTTTCCTCCAGTTGCTTAACTATAATGGAATACCAGAAAACCCGAGAAATTACAAGTAACCGAAAGCATTTACATGGTTTTCCTTACGGAACCTGTTACTGGTCCTGACCGAAAGTCAATGTGTTAAAATTGGATATGTCTGTTATTTCCTTTACGAAAAAAAATGCTGTACATGCCATTACAGAAGCTGCCAGAGTATTAAGCGCAGGCGGTATTATTGCATATCCGACAGAAAGCTCTTACGCTCTCGGAGCAGTTGCCATGAATGAACAGGCCGTGAAAAAGATTTTTACTATGAAGAACCGGCCTCATGGGAAACCGCTGCCCCTGATTGTACATAACACGCAATCACTGCTCATTGCTGCTGAAGAAATTCCAGACCAGGCACATGTTCTGATGAAAAAGTTCTGGCCCGGTCCGCTTACCATTATCTTTAAAGCGCGAAAAGAAGTGCCCGTGTTAATAACGGGTGAAAGCCGGAATGTCGCAGTAAGGGTTCCCGGTGCAAGTGCAGCGCTGCAGATTGCAGAATGCATACAGGTTCCAGTAACGGCTACAAGCGCCAACCTTTCATCCATGACTCCCGCAATTAATGCAGAAGCGGTATTAGCTTACTTTGGAGATACTATTGATCTGATTCTTGACGGGGGTCAGGCCCCCGGGGGAAAGCCTTCCACAATTATCGATATAACGGTCTCACCAGCCAGGATTCTGAGAGAAGGAAGCATAGAGATACCTTATGGGATGATCTGAGATTACTATATCAGAAACCTGTCAGGACAAATATTTTATAGGTAAGCCACGACAATCCGATACAGGCAGGCAGGGTAAATATCCAGGCCATGAGGATCTTGCCGGCTACTCCCCATCGTACTGCAGAAAGTCTCTGGGTGGACCCTACACCCATAATACAGGTTGTGATCACATGAGTAGTGCTGACAGGCATACCCAGGGCACTTGCACCCATAATGACTGCGGTAGCGCTTGTCTCCGCGGCAAACCCATGTACTGGCTGGAGCTTGAGCATCTGATGCCCTAGCGTCTTGATGACCCTCCATCCACCCATAGCTGTTCCCAAACCCATTGAAAGGGCACAGATCAGTATCACCCAGAAAGGGACTTCAAGACTTCCGATATAGCCTCCGCTTAACAGGGCAAGTGTAATTACACCCATACCCTTTTGAGCATCATTGGAACCATGGCTGAATGCCATAAAGCTTGCTGAAACAATCTGTAACCGTCCGAAATGCTTGTTTAGCGCCCCAGGCGAAACGTTACAAAAAAAACGAATAAGCAGCTTCATGAAAAAATAACCAAAGACAATACCTATGACAGGTGATGTGAGCAGCGCGATAAATATTTTTGTAAGCCCTGCCAGGTTAAGCTGGTCAAAACCTCCCAGATGCGCAATGCCGGCCCCCATGACCCCGCCAATTATTGCATGCGATGCACTGACGGGCAGGCCGAATATGGTCATGGCGCCATTCCATAAAAAACCGGCAAATAGTGCTGCTGCAACTACGGTCTGGGTAATATCAGCAGGATTTACTATTCCCTTTCCAATGGTCTTGGCAACTGCCGTTGAAAAAAAAGCCCCGGCAACATTCATTACCGCGGCCAGAAGAACAGCCTGAAGAGGGGTAAGCACTCTTGTGGATACAACAGTAGCAATGGCATTGGCAGAATCATTCCAGCCATTGCTGATCTCAAAAATGAGTGCAATGGAAATGACAAGGATTATGAGTGTCTCAGGCATGCTTCAGCACAATACCTTCGAGAATGTCTGCTACGTCTTCGCAGGTGTCGTTCGCTTCCTCAAGATGTTCAAACACATCTTTCCATTTAATCACCAATATAGGGTCCTGCACATTGTCGAACAGCTTTACAAGCGCTTCACGATATATTCTGTCACCGCGATTTTCCAACCGGTTTATTTCAATACAATACTCCTGAATATAGGCATACTTCTTGTCCTTCAGAGACCCGATTGCCTTTGTTATATATTCAGTAGTTTCCTTGAGAGTCTGTGCCAGTTCTAAAGCCTCAGGCAAAGGGTTGGTCAGTTTAAATAACATGGCCCTGTCCGAACATGCCCAGATCAGGTCAAGCACATCATCAAGACCATTGACAAGGGCATGAATGTCCTCCCTGTCCACCGGCGTCAGAAAGGTCTTGTTCAGGCTGCGCATAACTTCATGAGTAAGCATATCACCCTCCTGCTCAGCTTCATAAATCTCCTTGGTCTTGATTTCAGCAAGACTCATGTCTTCAATCATTTCAACAAGAAGAATTGCAGCCTTATTTACATTCAGGGACGCTTTTTCAAACATAGTGAAGAAATCGGTTTCTTTGGGAAGGAATTTTCTTAGCATGTGGGCCTCTTGATTTTATTATATTAATTGGCTAAAAGGATACAAAAGTATGCAACTTAAGTCAATTGAATTGTTTATTAAATCTGGTCCGGCTCCAGATGTCTGATTATTTTTCCCCCTATAAGGTAAATGACATCTTCGGCTATGTTTGTGGCATGATCTGCTATCCGCTCAATATATTTTGACGTATAGGTTATCTTTACAGCCCGTGAGATGGTTGACGGATCACTGGTCATAATCTCCATCAGCTCCTTCCATATCTTTTCATTCAGGTCATCAATTTCATCGTCCGTCATGATGACTTCTTTTGCCAACACAATGTTTCCATTAATAAACGCATCGATTGAATCACGAACCATTTTCTGTGATATTCTGGACATCCTGGGAATATCAATATATGGTTTCAGAAGGGGCTCCTGATTGAGCTCTAACGCCCTTTCAGCGATATTCACCGCATTATCAGCAATCCTCTCAAGGTCGGTTGTAATCTTCATTGCCGTTGTAATAAAACGCAGGTCTCTGGCCATGGGCTGGGTAAGTGCCAGAATCCGGATACATTCTTCGTCCACCTGAACATCATGTTCGTTGATGAGATGATCTCCATCAATTACCTTTCTGGCCAGGTCATCATCTCTCTCTACCAGCGCATTTACAGCGTCCTTGATTGCCGATTCAACATAAATGGACATCCTGACCACAAGTTCTTTAAGATGTTCAAGCTCTTTTGCTTTTATCATGTATTATCAGTACCTCCCGGTATTTAGTCCCCGATATATGGCTTTTTCTATAATATAATCTGTGCAGTCATTAGACAAATCTTTTTACTGTCATTCCGGCTTGTCCTGAATCATTTTGCAACAAAGATCCCACTGCTACACTTGCGGGAATGACAAATATGCACCGTTTATACATAGAATCTGCTTATAAATCATTTCAAAACTATTTATCCATAGCGACCGGTAATATAATCCTGGGTCAACTTATGCTCGGGATTAACAAATATTTTACTGGTATCTCCCACCTCGATGAGACTGCCAAGGTGAAAGAATGCCGTACGCTGAGATACCCGGGCAGCCTGCTGCATCGAATGGGTCACAATAATGATCGTATAATTCTGCCTGAGTTCATCGATCAGCTCTTCTATCTTGGCCGTTGCAATCGGATCAAGGGCTGAGCAGGGTTCATCCATCAGTATGAGTTCGGGCTGTACAGAAATGGCACGCGCTATACATAGTCTCTGCTGCTGCCCTCCTGACAGGCTTGTCCCGGGGTGTTCCAGCTGGTCCTTGACCTCATTAAAGAGCCCTGCCTTTTGAAGGCTGGTAATCACGATGTCGTCCAGTTCCGCCTTGTTTCTGGCAAGACCATGAATGCGCGGCCCATACGCAACGTTCTGATATATGGACTTGGGAAATGGATTGGGTTTCTGAAACACCATGCCGATGCGGGCCCTGAGAAGAACGGGATCAACCTTTTTATCATAAATGTTTTCATTGTCTATAATTATTTCACCGCTGACTGTACAGCCCTTGATTGTGTCATTCATACGGTTGAAGCAGCGGAGAAAGGTTGATTTGCCGCATCCTGATGGGCCGATAAAGGCTGTCACTTCCCTGTCTGCAATATCAACGTTCAGGTCATTAATGGCCTGTTTGGTTCCGTAGTGGACGTTTACATCCCTGCAGGAGATCTTTACGTTCTTTTGAAGAATGGGCGACCCGACTGTTTTAAAAGACTCTTCTCCAGCTCTTACCATAAAGGATTTACCATCTCTTCTCGAATTTCTTCCTTAAGACAACGGCAACTGCGTTCATTAACAGGAGAAACGCAAGCAGCATAATGATTGCTGCTGACGTTCTCTCCACAAAAGCGCGCTCAGGAGTGTCTGCCCATAGATAAATCTGTACGGGGAGTACCGTTGCTTTATCCAATATACCGGTCGGTATGTCGACAATGAATGCTACCATACCTATCATTAAAAGTGGCGCTGTCTCACCAAGGGCCCTTGCCATCCCGATAATGGTACCGGTCAGCATGCCGGGCATGGCAAGAGGCAATACGTGGTGAGTAACAGACTGCATTTTAGAGGCGCCGACACCAAGAGCTCCCTCTCTGATCGAAGGCGGCACAGATTTTAAAGATGCACGGGATGCAATAATAATCGTCGGCAAAGTCATAAGCGCAAGGACAAGGCCGCCTACAATGGGTGCAGAACGCGGCAGCCCGAAGAAATTGAGATACACAGCCAGCCCGAGCAGACCAAATACAATCGAGGGCACTGCAGCAAGATTGTTAATATTCACCTCAATAATATCAGTCCATATATTTTGAGGGGCAAACTCTTCGAGATAGACAGCGGTCGCAACGCCAAGCGGAAATGAGAGCAGCAGGGTAACGAACATTGTATACAGGGATCCCACAACAGCACCCCGGATTCCTGCCAGTTCCGGTTCACGCGAGTCCCCGTTTGTAAAAAGCGCCCTGTTAAACCTCTCCTCAAGTGCGTTATGTTCTATCAGGCTGTTGATCCAGTCAAGTTTATTCGGCTTGATACGGCCTGATCCCTCTTTGCCGGCCCTGATGTGTCCCTTCATCAGCATATCAACATCATCATCAGCAGGCACCCAGACATTCTGTGTGGTCCCAATTATTGCAGGTTCAGCCAGCACCATGTCCCTCAATTGATATGCAGCCCCTGAACTTACCAGTGAGTAGAGGTCCCGTTTCTCACGCCTTTTTTTTACATCAGGGAACATCTGCCTCAGACTCTTCTTTACAAGCCCGCCATAATCTCCCTGAGAAAGGACGTCCGGATCACCTGTCTGTTCAGGATCAATCATGTCAGCATCAAAGGTAATTTCAACCCTGACAAATGTCTGTTTAAATGCTGTGTAGCCCTTGCCGGTAATCGATACAAACAGTATGGCCAGCATGGCCATAGCAGTCAGAATGGCAGTCATTCCAAAAATACTGAAGAGCCTTTCCTTAAGATAGCGTTTTTTAAGGCCGTCCTTTATCAGCTTCAGTCGTGCACTTGACTCTTTATTTCGTAAATCCGTCCTATTCATACTGCTCCCTGTACTTTCTCACAACATACAACGCCACAATATTCAACATAAGGGTCATGACAAATAACACCAGACCCAGTGCAAAGGCCGCAAGCGTCTTGGGGCTGTCAAACTCCTGGTCACCGATCAGGAGCGTTACGATCTGGACAGTAAAGGTGGTCACTGCCTGAAGGGGGTTGGCCGTCAGGTTTGCTGTCAGTCCCGCGGCCATGACAACAATCATTGTTTCTCCGATTGCACGGGAGACGGCCAGCAGTATACTGCCCACGATTCCGGGTAATGCCGCAGGCAGAACCACTCTGATTATTGTCTCCGACTGTGTGGCGCCAATACCGAGGGAGGCATCTCTGAGGCTCTGGGGTACAGCATTGATAACATCATCGGACAATGATGATACAAAGGGAATTATCATGATCCCCATCACCAGGCCTGCAGCAAGCGCGCTCTCTGATGAAACATCAAATCCAATGTCATTGCCAAGCTCCCTGATAAAGGGGGCAACTGTCAGGGCAGCAAAGAAACCATATACAACCGTAGGAATCCCTGCGAGTATTTCCAGTATGGGTTTAGCAACGGTTCTTACTTTTTCGGCTGCATACTCTGACATGTAAATCGCCGACATAAGACCAACAGGAACTGCAACGAACATGGCTATGGCTGAGATCATCAGCGTTCCCGATAGAAGGGGGATCATGCCAAAAGAGCCGGCTGCCCCCACCTGGTCCTCACGGATCGCCATCTGGGGACTCCAGTGCAGTCCGAATATAAAATCAGTAACAGCTACCTGTTTAAAAAAGCGCATGGCCTCAAACAGCACTGACAATACAATTCCGATGGTAGTAAAGATAGCAATCGTGGAGCACAAAATCATCAGTATCCTGATGGTCCGTTCTACGATGACCCTGGCGCGCAGGTCAGGCTTTATAAATCGGGAACTTATCACCAAACCTGCAAGACATACGGATAAGAGAACAGTAAAGAGAGCCGCAAAACCCGTGCTTTTCAGTCTGTTATAGTGATCAGCCGCATCAAGGATGGACTGATCAGCCTGCTCGTTAAAAAAGGAGCCATGTGCACTATTAAGAATGTCATTTACGACCAGAGACAGGCGTTCCTCTGGCAGCGATTGAAGATCCTGGGGAAGGTCAGAAATCACCAGGGACGTAATCACTGATGACTGAAAGGCCAGCCATACGAGAAGGACCAGAATTGCCGGGAGTCCGCACCAGAATGAAACATAGAGACCGTAATATGATGGAAGAGAATGCAGGGTCCTTATATTACCGTTAACAGATGTATCAGCCCTCTTTTTACCGAGAACGTATCCGTACAGGGCGAGGAGAAGTATAACCGAAAGCAGCACGATGTTTTTCATTATGTGTACCGCTCAAGCATGCGAATTGG
>CAMYJJ010000108.1 GCA_947258735.1 Thermodesulfovibrionia bacterium
CTTGTTAAGACCCTGATAATAGCCAATCAGAATATCCGCCACTTCAGGACGTGAAAATTCTTTAGGCGGTGCAATACCTTTCCCTAACATTTCACGTACTTTGGTACCTGAAAGCAGAACAAAGTCTTCCTTTTTATGATCAGGTGCTTCACACATCATCACAACCTTGTCCAGTTTCTTTGAGTATGCAGTGTGGTCAGCCTTGAATATTTCTATTTCCAGAGCGCCGGCAGGAACTTCATTCTCAAAGATAGTCTGAGCATCAAATGCACCGTAGTGATCTCCAACACCCGCATGGTCACGTCCAACGATGAAGTGGGTCGCACCCATGTTCTGACGGAATACAGCATGCAGTACGCCTTCACGCGGACCTGCATAGAGCATATCAAAGCCGTAGCCGGTAATCATGGCGCTGTTTTTCGGGAAGTACAGCTCAACCATTTTACGGATGGCAGCATCACGAACAGGAGCCGGGATATCGCCTGGTTTCAGTTTCCCTA
Organism: Thermodesulfovibrionia bacterium; assembly: GCA_947258735.1. Next base: position 501 of record CAMYJJ010000108.1, read on the forward strand.
ACAGCATGTGGATAACCAGACCGTCACACCCTAAACGGTCCATTGCCATGTGGCACAGTTCTTCGTGAGCCAGATGCATGGGATTACGCGTCTGGAAAGCAACAATTTTCTTCCAGCCGTGCTCAGAAATTTCGTTACGAATTTCAAGCGCAGTACGGAATGTATCCGGGAATTCATCCTGGAAGTAAGAGAAGTTTAAAACTTTGATCGGACCTGACAGACACACTTTGCCCTGGGAATTGAATGTTTCAACACCGGGATGGGCTTCATCAGGGCTGGGACGGTACACTTTTTCAGACATGAGCGCCATATCTTCATCGCTGAATTCCTCGACTGTTTCCACATCCATGATTGCCAGTACAGGATTTCCTTCAACATTCGGGTCTTTCAGTGCAATACGGTCACCTGCCTTGACAGAACCCGCATCATTAACCAGGTTTAAAACCGGTGTAGGCCAGAACAGCCCTGATGTGGTCTTCATATCATTGGCAACAGAAAGCGCATCGGCTTTATTCATGTACCCTGTTAAAGGATTGAAGTACCCTCCACCCATCATAACTGCATTCGCTGCGGTAGCAGAGCTGACCACAATAGAAGGCAGATCTTTAGCTTCCTTCTGCAGGGCTTCATTTTCAGCCGTGTCATATACAAATAGTGGATTTAGTTTTTCTGAACCATGTGGTTTAATCATTTCTATTTAATCCTCCTTTATGAATAATCAGTCTATTGCTGATTTGTTTTATGAACCCAGAATTGAGACAATTTGATTGAAAATATCATCAATACTGCCTTCACCCTTTACAGACTTAAGAATACCTTTACTTCCGTAATAGTCAATAAGGGGAGCTGTAGATTTCTCATATACATCCAGTCTGTTTTTTATTGTATCTTCCTGATCGTCATCTCTCTGATACAATTCTCCTCCGCATTTATCACAGACACCATCTTTCTGCGGAGCTGAAAAATGAATATTGTACATCTGCTGGCAGCTCTTACATGTACGTCTGCCGGTCAGTCTTTTCATTAAATCATCTTTATCAACATCAACACTCAAAGCAACATCAAGGGGTGAGTTCATGCCGGAGAGCACATTGTCCAGCTCTTCAGCCTGAGGTGTTGTTCTGGGAAAACCATCAAGGATATAACCTGTTTTGCAGTCGTCCTGGGCAAGTCTCTCTTTTACCAGTCCGATCACAACTGAATCAGGGACAAGTCCGCCAGAATCCATAAAAGACTTAGCTTCTTTGCCAAGTGGGGTGCCGTCTGCTACGGCTTTTCTGAGGATATCACCTGTTGAAATTTGAGGAATGCTATATTTTTCAATAAGTTTCTTCGCCTGGGTCCCTTTCCCTGCTCCCGGAGCGCCTAACAAAACAAGTCTCATATATTTCTCCTTTTTATAGTATTGACAGATAGCACTACCCGTCTGCAACGTAACGCACTGCAAATAAGTCTTTTTAGGTAATGATTAAATAATGTAAGTGGTAATTACCAGTAAATATTGCAAGAAGAACGATTTAATGAGTCATTATAATAGGCAAGTTTTCAGACAGTGTCAATAAAAAAATTTAAATTACTTTATTATATTTGCTTATTATGATTAAAAATTTATTAAAATTCTACAGTTTGGTCAGTTTAAGAGTGGAAATAACGCCTGCCTGTTACCCTGAAAAAGGACGTTTCAGACTATAGAGGCATTTATTTGCATATAATTGAACTGTCAAATAATCGAACCATAATTATTGGGCTGATACAAAAGCATCTAATAGCGCGGTGCCAACATGATACAACGGTTTGTTCGAAGATGAGATTGTTACAGGTATGAATAAAAGAAAACAATAGGTACAGGGAGTGTGCTTATGTGCGCATTAATCATTTCTGAAGTACATATTTTTGGCAAGGGCAGAACCGCTGTCATCACCTACAATGAGTACCGATTTGGATGAAGATGCTATTAAGTCAAGCAATGGTACATCGGAATTCTCGCGGCTGAATAAGGCATCAATTATAAGGTTGTATTGTGCTTCTTCAGTCTTCTGCATTATGATTGAATTGAAGAAACTGAGGGAATGTGAGAAGTCCTTCAGTATCTCACCTGTATGTTCATCAACTACCAATACCTTTATCCCGGCATGAGACGGATCGGTGTTTTCATAAATTTCGTATGAACGCTTTAAGCCTTCAAATGAATAAGCCGGTATGTAAAATATAATACATTGCTTCCGACTGAGTGCAGTACCCGGTGTCAGAAACCCGAGGATTACATCTTCCTGTGTCGGGAATATTCCATTTGTATCAGCGCTGAGGGTGAAATTCAAAGATAAAAGTGCATTTTCTTTATTCAACGTACCTGAGTCAACGTTTACGGCGCCCTGCACATGTACTGAAGAAAGCGGAATATAGTTGTGGGAAAGCGATGATGCCTCAAGACTGATACAGGAATATGTCAGTATCAGAATAACCAACACGCCGGTGATCATTATAAGTGATTTCACTTTGACCTCTTCGTATTACTATGCAAAAAAGATACTAGGAACACATGATCATTCGGAGAAATCATGGCATGGGTAACATGCATGAAAATAAAGATAAAAAGCGCTGGAGGGGAGAAACATATGTAACTGGTACTGATAACTGACTGAGTAATGACTCGCAAATTGTGGATATCATGCCCCGTGCACTGGCACGGTATGATTGCAATCTATTGAAATTATTGATTAAATTGGCTAATACCATTCCAGGCAAAAATGCCACAAGCCGAGACATTAATGTCTCGGCTTGTCCTCATTCAGGATACCTGGATATAGTGACATACGTAGTACTTATTTCAGCTTATTTTTTTTCAGAACAGGTTTCTGAGCCTTCAGATAATTATATTCAAAAAAACCAAGGATACTATCGAGCTTTTCGTAAACTGCTGCAGGCGTAATCTTCCCCTGTAATAATTCTTCCCTGCTCCATACAGAAGCACCGACAAGAATAGTTTTGTCAAGCAGATACACAATTCTCCGAAGGTCGACTTCTATAATGCATGCAGACTGCATGGAAGTGTCTTGCGAGCAGGTAACATGTATGTCAAGATTGGGATAGGAAACGGAGGATACCTTCAGCAGAGGCAGCCTTGATGTTAACTGCCTGTACATATGACTCCGTAATTCATCAGATGATAATCCGGCTCCCCTGTCAATATGCCCGATCTGAATCCCAATTTCTTCAATTCCTTCAAAAACATCACCTTCAAACGTCGTAGCTGAAGAGTATGCATGCCCTGAAAAACAGAGCACTGCCATTAAGATGAATGAACAAACAAAGTAGACAGCTGACTTCATAGTTACCCTTTCCAATAATGAAATGATGACATAACGTCCTTATATATTGATACAATAGATTTTCTCATAGAAATTGCATGCATGCACTTACAAATTCACCTGCACTCTAAACAGACAGATCCAGACCGTGCTTCTTCATAATTCTATATATGGTTTTTCTGTCAATACCAGCTTTCTTGGCAGCACTGGAAATATTTCCATTAGACTCACTCAGAAGATCCAGAAAATATTTTTTTTCAAATGATTCAAGCCACTTTCTTTTTGCAGATTTAAAGGGCAGGTTTTTTACATAACGGCCTGAATCAGAACCTTCCAGCAGATGGTCCTCAAGGTCAACAGGCATAATGTAATGACTGTCGGTGAGTGACGTAGCCCTTTCAATCACGTTTTGCAGCTCACGAATGTTGCCGGGCCAGGTATACCCCTGCAGAATTTCCATGGCATCGGCTGAGATTCCCTTTATATCTTTATTATTCTTATTCGAGAATTCGCGAAGAAAATGATTTGCCAGTAATTCAATGTCTTCCTTTCTTTCGCGGAGAGGAGGCATTTCGACAGTAATTACATTAAGCCTCCAGAAGAGGTCTTCGATAAATACATCCTCAGAAATGGCCTTGTTCAGATCTATATTCGTTGTTGATATGACCCTGAAATCAACATTAATAAGATTACTGCCGCCGACCCTCCGAAACTGTCGTTCCTGCAGGACCCGCAGGAGCTTTGCCTGAATGGTCAGGGTCATTTTCCCCACCTCATCGAGAAAAAAAGTCCCCTGATGGGCAAGTTCAAACAGACCTGGCTTGGCTTCATGAGCACCGGTAAAGGCCCCTTTTTCATGGCCGAACAGCTCACTTTCCAGGAGGTTCTCAGAAAGGGCGATGCAGTCAACCGGAATAAAGGCCTTGTCCTTCCGGTTGCTGTTGACATGTATGCTTCTTGCCGTGAGTTCTTTTCCGGTTCCGCTTTCACCATAAATAAGGATATTCGCGTCGGTTTTTGCAACTTTTTTGATGATCCTGAATACATTCTGAATCGCAGGACTGTTCCCTATGATCCGGTCGAAACCAAAGGTAGATTCGATCTGTGTGCGAAGGCTCGCATTATCTTCTTCAAGTTGACGATGGTTGAGTGCCCTCTCAACAGTTAAAAGAAGCTGATCTGCACTAAATGGTTTCGCAATGAAATCAAAGGCCCCTTCTTTCATCGTCTCAACTGCAGACTGCACAGAAGCAAACGCAGTAAACACAATAACGATGATTGAAGGATCAAGGCTTTTCATTTCCTTTAATATTTCCATTCCCCCTTTTCGCGGCATCTTCAGGTCTGTCAGGACAAGCAGGGGATGTTCCACAGACGCGATTCCCAGTGCCTCAGTCGGATTGTCAGTTGTTATACACGTAAACCCGCTTCGCTCAAGAATACGCGAGCAGTTCTCCAGCATGTCCTTTTCGTCATCAATAATGAGAATCTTTTTATTATTCATATTTTTTACGTTTGCCTTGCATGATCTTTTTTCAGTGGCAGGAGAATCTCAAATATCGTTCCCCTGCCTTCCCGGTTACGGACGTTAATATGACCTTTATGTTCCTTGATTATGCCATAGGTAACAGAAAGCCCGAGGCCAGTACCTTTCCCATCCTTCTTTGTAGTAAAAAATGGTTCAAACATTTTTTCAAGATGTTCCTGTGGAATGCCCGGGCCCGTGTCAGAAACTGATATATGTACCATGTCATCACTTTCACATTCCGATTGTATCGTTATTTCCCCTCCATCCGGCATCACATCCAGCGCATTGTTGATCAAATTAAAAAATACCTGCTGCAGCTGGGTTGAATTACCCTGTATGTCCGGCAGATGACATGCGATTTGTTTCGTGACCTTAATGTTGTGTGTTAAAAACTGTTTTTCAAAGAGCAGTAATGTTTCATCGATAACATTATTAATGTCAACATCACTGTATTCAGCCGGGGCCTTCCTTGAAAAGGTAAGCATCCCTTTCATTATCGTCGCAATACGGTTTGAATGTTTTTTTATAACCTCAATGTCCTTCATGAGAAAGTCAGGATATCCCTTTTCTTTCGAGTCCAACAATATACATTCCGCACGGGAAAAAATTATCCCTATGGGATTATTAATTTCATGAGCAATGTACCCGGCGAGCTTTCCCATTGAGGCCAGTTTTTCCGTCTGGATAAGCTGGTCCTGGGATTCTCTCAGTTCTTTCGTCCTCTCATCAACCATCTCTTTAAGCTTTGCTGTATAATTCATAATTTCCTGTTCTCTCTGTTTTAATGATTGAGACATTTCATTAAAAGAATGTGCAAGGTGTCCGATCTCGTCATCGGCAACCGGTGCTATTTCATCACTTGCACCTCTCACCCTGATCCTGTCCATGGCCCGGGATAAATCCAGTATCGGATTCATAACCATTTTTGAAAGCAATAGGTTTATAAACAAGGTTAAGGAGATGATCATGACCAGGGCAAAAACAAGATGATGGATAAATGACTCCTTAATAAGCGTTTCCAGTTTAATATAGGGCTCGACGTAATGGAGGGCACCGATGATCTGATCATTGTCCCGGATAGGTACAGACATATCCAGCACTTTTACCCCGAGGTGCTCCATCTGGTCTATGGAATAAGACATCCCCCCCTCCAGCACATTTTTCAGGCCTTTTTCCTTCTGCTGTATGGCATCCTCCAGCGGGAACCCGATAAATTCAGGTTTGGTGCTCGCCATAACAACACCATCGGTGTTCACAACATGTATTTCATGCAGGGGGATATCATCCGGGACATGCAAATCCATATATTGAGAATGTTCATGTTTCAGTATATCTTTTGCATACCCATCCAGTATCGACTGGACCATGAGAGGAATTCTGACACTCTCAATAGTGTTTCTTATCGCAAGGGATGTCTCTTTCATATGGAGAACCTGCCGTGAATAGAGGGTATTTTTGTCTTTTCTGTAATCAACAACCAGAAAAATACCCACAAAAATAAAGATAGTGACAGAAGTGAGAAGGAATGTTTTTCTTTGAATACTCTTGAACATTAGTACTCGGATAATAGAATAAGGTTAGTACCGTATAATTTCACCTTATAACAATAGCCGTACTATTGTCAAGGAGAAATGTACTATAAATGCCCCACTATGGGACACCTGTGCCAATTTTTAAAATATACTAAATTTCAGTTAGTTATATTAATTTACATAGATTTATGGGACATCTGTTCTACAACATTAATGCAAAACATCTCCTTATTACATCCTTATGTGAGACATTCTTTTTCTTGCATATAAAAAAATTCCCTGCTTATGCAATGATTCTATGACTTTTTCCTGAATATTGACCGCCGGATGCCTCCTCCCTCTTTTTCAGGCACATTATTTGCTTTTGTAAGAGTATCATTTAGTTCACCAAACTTAATCATTAATAAATGCAATACTCAATTCTAATAGTTGAAGACGAAAAGATGGTTCGTGAAGGATTGGCAAGAGCGCTATCTCATTCATACAAAACGTATCAGGCATGTAATGGTAAGGAAGCATTTGAGGTGATCAACAATAACACTGATATCAGAATCATCGTCAGTGATCTGAAAATGCCTGAACTGGATGGTATCGAGTTGCTCGAAAAAGTTAAGGCAGATCATAACAAAATAGAGGTTATTTTCGTAACTGCCTTCTTTTCTATTGATTCCGCTGTTGATGCAATGAAAAAAGGAGCATTTGATTATATGACAAAACCGGTTGACCTTAGGAAACTCGAGACAGCGATCCAGAACGCGCTTGAGAATACATCAAATTGATATTCGTTAACACAATGGGAATATCTACATACATCAGTAATCATTAAGAAAATGGAACATTCTATCTTGATAGTTGATGATCAGCAGTCCATTCGTGAACGTCTGGCATCTGCGTTGTCCGGCTCTTACAAAACATATCAGGCTGCCAATGGAAAAGAGGCGATGGATATCATCAATATGAACAGGGACATCAGTGTTGTGGTCAGTGACTGCGATATGCCTGAGGTGAGCGGTATGGAACTGCTCGACATGATAAGGAAGAAGAAGACCAGGGTGGGAGTCATTATTGTTACCGGTTCGGGGTCTGTCGACTTGGCAGTAGATGCAATGAAAAAAGGGGCGATTGACTATATGACCAAACCCGTTGATCTTAATAAACTTGAGACAACAATTCAACATGCCATAGTGCAAAACAGGCGCAATTGGCAATAAACAATGTAAAGGAGGCTTTACCATGAAAAAGCTGTTTGTATTACTACTCATCATTGCAGTTGGTTTAGTGTTTACCACGGGAGCTGATGCAAAGAAGAAGAAAAAGAAGAAGAAAGCAAAGTACAAAGTTGTTGCAGTAACAAATGGAGGAAGTATATCCGGGAAGGCCCTGTTTGCCGGTGCTACTCCGCCTGCAGATGAAACCGTTACACTCACATCAGAAACGGATCTCTGTGGTAACACACTTCCTGCAGAGAAATACGTGATTAACAGTAACAAGGAGATAAAAAATGTCGTTGTCTATCTCAGCGGCATTAAAGAAGGAAAGGCGATACCACAGGAAAAGGCCCTTGTTGATAACGTGATGTGCGCTTTTGTCCCCCATGTAAGTGTTGGATATAAGGGGAATGACATTGATATCAAAAACAGCGATCCCGTGTTCCACAATGTCCACTCATATATAAAAGGAAAGACCACGTACAATCTCGGTCTCCCGGATAAGGACCAGGTGGTGACAAAGAAAATGAAGAGGGCCGGTGTGATGGAAGTAAAATGTGACTCCCACCCCTGGATGCTTGGATATGTATTTATTTCTAATAATCCCTACGCAGCAGCAACCGGTGCTGACGGTTCATTTACCATCAGTGATATCCCTGCAGGATCATATAAGGTTAAGGCATGGCATGAGGGTCTCGGAGAGCTTGATCTTGGAAAAGTAACGGTCGCAGCCGGCAAGACAGCAACGGTCAACGCAGAGTATAAATAAAGACTGTTAACAGCCCCCCGGGACCGGCATGGTCCCGGGGACTATTAAAAAAGTACATCCATGCTTACACAAAGAAATATAACATTCAATCAGACATATCATAGTCAGGAGGTAGAATCGTGGCAGAAGTGAGTACGACAAAAGGGATATCCAAGGGCGTGATCAAACTGACCGTGCTGCTGGGTATCAGTTTTGCCATTATCCTCCTGTTTAAGCCTTTCGCTACAGAAGAGGCTTACAGGGCATTCCCGGTCATCGGCAGCAGAGTATGGGTTTGGATAATTGCACAGTTACATCTGAATTTTGCGGCCTTTGTTCTCGGCGTGCCCATATTTGCAGTAGCAATGGAATTTATTGGATGGCGCAAGAGTGATGAAAGGCTCGATAAGATCGCACATGATTTTGCAAAACTATTTACGGTAGGCTACACGATTACCGCTATTCTGGGGACTGTTCTTCTTATTAGCCTTCCGGTTTTATATCCAAAATTCATGGAGCATTTGATGAAAATCCTGGGTCCCACCTGGTGGCTGTACGTTGTCGTCATGTATGTAGAGACGGTGATCGTAGCATACTATTATTATTCATGGGACAAAATGAAAACCGACGGCAAGGGGAAACATGTATTTCTGGGACTCCTTGTTAATCTTGCCGGAACAGCACTGCTCCTGATTACCAGTTCCT
>CAMYJJ010000109.1 GCA_947258735.1 Thermodesulfovibrionia bacterium
GGCGTCTGGACAGTCTTGTCTTAAATGCTGCCAGGGCACCTTTTAAACCTATCCACAAGCTGTTCGAAAGAGAACTCCGGCAGCTGGTTGAAACCAATTATATGGGAAATATTTTCTGTATTCAGGAGTCGTTATCGATGCTTGAAAAAACTGCCGGCAACATAGTCTTCATATCCAGCCTTGGAAGTCGTTTTTATAATCCTGCCTATCCACTCGGAAGCATGAAAGCAGCAATGGAATCGGTGGTAAGGGACTGTGCTGAAACGCTCAGGGAGAAACATATTTCCATAAACGGTGTATGCGGCGGAATAGTCAAAACAGATTCCTTCAAGGTCTTACGGCAATACTGGGACAATATTGATATGCTTCCTGAGGAACTGTTTGTTGAACCTGATGAAATGGCTGATGTCGTACTGTTCCTGTGCGGACATGAAAGCAGAGGGATTAGCGGCCAGACCATTGTTGTTGACAAGGGACTAAGCAATTCCCTGTTCAGGACTTCCGGCAATTAAAGGATATCTGCATATAAATATTAATGAGGAGGAACAATGAGTCAGAATATTATTACAGAAGACAAAGTAATGGAAGAGCTGAAGAAGGCCATAGTTGAAACGTTGAGAGTTGATGAAGCAGAGATTAAACCTGAAACCTCTTTGATTAATGATCTTGGGGCCGAGTCCCTTGATTTCCTTGATATAAACTACAGGCTGGAACAGGCATTTGGGATGAAAATGGCCCGTCATTTTGTGCTTGAGCATATTGAGGAAATCCATGGTGAAGGATCTGCCATCGATGAAAATGGCCAGTTAACTGATAAAGCAGTGCAAACACTCAAGATACGGTTCGGGGACAATGTGCCAGGCCTGAAACCCGGAATGGATATGGATGAAGTGCCTGCACTGGTTACTGTTGATTCGATCGCCAAGGGCGTAAAGGACATCCTGGACAGCCTGCCTGCTGCCTGCGCCAAATGCAATCACTCTGAATGGCAGACCGATGACGGAAGTCATCTGAAATGCGGTTCCTGTGGTGAACCTGCGCCATACGCAAACGGGGATGACCTTATAAAAGACTGGCTGTCAAAGGTCCAGGAAGAAAATAAAATATTCTGAATGCAACCGAAACGAAGAGCAGTTATCACAGGGGCCGGAATGATCACCCCTTCCGGCAGGAATACGGAAGAGACATTTGACCGCTGCAGCCAGGGCCGTTCAGGGATTGATTATATCACCTCCTTTGATACAACAGGATTGACCTGCACCATCGGGGGGGAAATAAATAATACCTGGCTTAATGACTTTGAAAGCCATGCTGACCAGAAATTAAAAAAATTTTCATCCCGCGGTCTCAGACTGATGTATGCCGCGACATCAGAGGCCGCTGAACAGGCAGGTCTCAAGAGCCTTGCTAACCGCCATACTATTGGTGTCTCTCTTGGTTCTCATGGTGATAATCCCTCGGTTAAGGATTTGGAATTTCTGCATCGTTTTCTTGATAAGGAAGGTCAGTGGGACATGAAGGGATTGTTGAATTCAGGCGGATATCCCTATCTTATTTTTTTCAGAAGAAAACCTGATGCTGCGGCCACGGTTCTCGCAAAACTCTTTGACTGCAAAGGTCCCAGCCTGGCAATTGTGTCAGCATGTGCTGCAGGGTCCCAGGCAATAGGAGAAGCCGTCAGACTGATTCAGGATGGGAAATGCGATGTCATGATTGCCGGTGGAGCTGAAGCAACTCTTGATTTTACAGGAATGTCAGGATTCATTCTCTTAAAGGCACTATCTGAGAAACATGATACACCGCAATCCGCGTCCAGACCGTTTGACCGAAAAAGAAACGGCTTTGTCATGTCCGAAGGCGCTGGAGCTGTTGTTATTGAAGACCTGGACCATGCACGTTCCCGGGGTGCATCCATACATGGAGAGATAAGAGGCTATGCCTCATCTGCTGATGCATACAGGATCACAGATACCCATCCCAAAGGCCTGGGAGCAGTGATTGCCATGAACGGGGCGCTTGAGGACGCATCTCTCACCCCTGAAAATGTTGATTACATAAATGCTCACGGTACATCAACGACACAGAATGATTTGACCGAGACCCGCGCAATTAAAGAGGTATTTGGTGAACGTGCTGTAGAAATACCAATCAGTTCAAACAAATCCATGCTCGGTCATACTATCGCAGCAGCAGGGGCCATTGAATGCATTCTTTCTTTAATGGGAATAGACAGGTCAGTCCTGCTCCCTACTATTAATCATGAGTTTCGTGATCCCAAATGCAATCTGGATTATGTCCCCAACGAAGCGCGTGAATATAAACATACTATCGTCATCTCCAATTCCTTTGGCTTTGGCGGTCAGAATGCCTGTCTGTGCCTGAGCGGGTTCAGAGGGTAAGCAGAATCCAGAGATACCCATACCATTTCCATCGGTACGTAGGGGTAATTCATGAATTGCCCCTGCTATTATTCAAATGACTCATCAAGCATATAATATTCACTGATAAGACCTGTCTTAACTAAGACGGGGAATATAGTGTATTCTATATTCCCCGTCCTTCTGCAGCCTGTCCCCTAACATGCAAGCCTGTTACCGGCTTACCTGGCTGTGATATTGTTCCTTATGTTCTCAAAAATCTTCTTTCCGATACCTTTTATTTTCTGTATCTCATCAATGCGTTCAAACGTACCATGCTCACTTCTGTAAGCTATAATCGCTTCTGCTTTTGTCTTTCCGATTCCGGACAAAGCTGCGAGTTCCTTTACCGAAGCCTTATTGATGTTTACGACCCCTGCTGCCTGCATGCTTTTCTTGTCAGCCATTGCATGACCATGCAGCATGACTATACCGATTAACAGAATTAAAGACGTTAAGAAAATTTTTTTCAGTATTGATCTGTTCATAGATCCTCCCCTTTCAGATTTATGTTTTTTAAATACTGCCTACATCCCTCCTCCCTTGTTGAAAGTTACATCCAGTGGCAATCTCCATGCCGGTACACAACAAAACCACTATCACGTCCGAGGGGACAGAGCATAGTATGCCTGGCAAATTTCATCAGACATTCAATACTCTTTAGCCTGTCATATACATGCAGACAGCATAAATTAATTAAAAGTCCTTCAGGATTAATCCGGATATGTTCAGCTTAGTCCCCTGAGACATGAGCATTATATTCACAAACAATGTTCAAAGTCAAGTTGAAAATGCTTCACTATTAATTTAGACTAATCGAACATACGTGTATTCACTACAGGAACACCTTCATGGTCTGCTATTAAGATGCATAATAAAGTCGTCATTACCGGCACAGGCCTGGTCAGTTCGCTTGGCCTGACTGCAGCAGAAACCTGGGACTCAATATGTGCAGGTAAACAGGGCATTCAACCAGTTGATATCCTGACTGCTGATGGGACTGCCTTTCCTGCCGCTGCCCGGGTTAAAGGGCTTACTGATGCGGAACTGAATATTCACCCAAGAGATTCAAGGATCATGGACCTGCATGCGTATATGCTCATGAAAAGCAGCAGGGACGCATGTATTCAGTCACATCTTGACTCCTCACGTGTTGCTGCTGAAGACACAGGTTATTTTGCCGGCATGGGCATGGTTGATTATAATATTGACGATTTACTGCCCGCTGTCATCGGCTCTCTTAGTCCAGAGGGAGCTCTGGATTATGACCTCTTCTACTTAAAGGCATACCAGGAAATCAATCCTCTCTGGCCACTGTCCATGCTTAACAATATCAGTTTCTGTCAGGTCGCAATTGATCTGGGCATTAAAGGTGAGAATACAGTTTTTTCTCCTCACTCAGACTCGGGAATACATGCCATCATAGAGGGGTACAATGCGCTTATGGATAAAAGAGCTAAAGTAGTGCTTGCGGGGGGAGTAAGTGAAAAGGTGTCTCCTCTCAGCATTGCACGGGCAGCAGAATCCGGCATATTACATTCAACAGAAAGACATGCAACCCCATGTCGTCCCTTTACACAGGACAGAAACGGAACTGCATTGGGTGAAGGATGCGGTATTCTTGCTATGGAATTATACGCAACTGCTGTTGAAAGACAGGTCCCTGTTATGGCAGAAATAACCGGCTATGGGACCTCATGTGAAAAGATGCATGGAATAAACTGTCCAACTCCTGATGCCATTTCTGATTCTATGAATAAGGCCCTTGCCCATGCTGACATACAACCTCCAGATGTTGATGTAATCATTGCGCATGGTGACGGCACGTTTAATGGAGACAAAAACGAAATTGATGCCATTCATACTATTTTTAAAACATACAGCAATAATGTGACCGTGTATTCATCAAAAAGTTCATTGGGACATATGCTGGCCGGCTCTTCTCCTGCTGATGTCATCCTGGGCATACAGATGCTTCACTATGGTATAATTCCGCCCATCTGTACATCGCAAAAGCCGGATGAGCATATTAGATTTCATGTTGTGACTGGAACACCTTTTAACACTTCTCCGAAGAGGATCCTGATAAACTCTCAGAGTTGCGAGGGCCAGTGTGCATCTCTGATTCTGGAAAAAAGCAGATCTCATTAGTGTCAGTGTGCAAACTTAAGTCGTATGTCTGTCATTCCGGCAATCGTTTAGCCGGAATCTAGTTTTTTAAGTAAGCCCTGGATGCCCGATTACTGACTTCGGGCATGACGAAAAAAACATCAGTTTATACACAGCCAATAATGAGCTAAAGGATTTACAGAAAGATAAAAAAGAGCCCATGAGATTTCTCTATTACGACAGAGTAAAAAATATAGAAAAAGGCGAATCAATTACCGGCATCAAAACCTTTACGTTGTCAGAAGAGTTCTTCCGCACACATTTTACTAAGAAAGCAGTTGTGCCGGGAGTTATTTATATAGAGGCAATGGCACAGATTCTTGGGTGGCTTGTCATTTATTCGCATGATTTCAAACTGTCCGCCATCATGTCGCTTGTTGAGGGTGTTACGATTTCTTCGCAATTGAGGCCGGGATTCACTGCTGAACTGCATGGAGAAATTATCTCAACGTCACGCAGGGACTCACTCGGACGGGCACATATCACTGTTAATGGTGAAACAGTTGCATCAATGGACCGGATTATATACAGCCATATTCATAGAGCAGATTCAGAAAACCTTGTTCGTTTATTTGAATACTATAGCGGGCTAAAGGTTCAGATACCCTCTTGATTACCAATATTTCCTCCTAAACTTCCTGATATTTATCCCCATTATACATATATTATTTTTTTTAACTGTTCAGGATTGGAATAGTATGATATATAACTTAGTAAGGGTATGTCTTACTTATTAATAAATAAAACAAAGGAGGAACTTCCATGTTTTTATTTATTCTTGGACTGTTTATTGGATCACTCGCCGGTATGATGTTAATGGCAATGCTGATATCATCGAGAAATCATGATGATATGAAGTTGAATACCTAGTATTGGTCTGTATTTCTGTTTCCAGAGTTTTCACTAAGATATCAGTCTATTCAGAAAGATAATCCCTGAGGGCCTCTTTCCAGTGCCGCAACGCCTTTATTCCTTCAAGCCGTAACATCGTATTATCAAGCACAGAATAGGCCGGCCGTTTGGCTGGTCTGTTAAATTCTTCTGTCGTTATAGGTACAATGTTTGTATTGCTCGATCTTATTCTGGCTATCTCCTGTGCAAACTCAAACCAGGAGCAATGCGAAGCATTGGTTACATGATATATCCCATATCCCTTTCCTATAAGCTCTCTTAATGTGACTGCGAGGTCATACGTATATGTAGGCGCCCCGATCTGGTCATTCACAACAGTCAGTTTGTCTTTTTCTGTAAGGAGCCTTTTGATCGTTTCAACAAAATTTTTCCCGTGCTTCCCGTAAAGCCATGATGTCCTGACAATATAGTACCTGTTGGTCATTGACGAAACATACCGCTCTCCAAGAAGCTTGGAGAAACCGTATTCACTGACAGGCCTTGCTTCATCCCATTCTTTATAGGGTTCGTTCTTTGTACCCTCAAAAACATAGTCTGAACTGATATAGACCATGGGGCACTTCACCTCTTCACAGGCCATAGCCACATTTCTTGCTCCTGTTCCGTTTACCTTATACGCCGTCTCAGGATTATGCTCACTTGCATCAACATCTGTAAAAGCTGCACAATGAATAAGATAATCAGGTTGTATGTCCCTGATATATGTAAATGTCTGGTCAAGATCAGTGATATCAAAGTCATGCAATGTCAGCTGCAACAGCTCAACATCTGAAAAGACCTTGCCTATATCTGATCCAAGCATTCCATCAGAACCAGTCACGGCTATTTTCACTGTTTCAGTCTCTCCCCGTATTGGAGGTTATAATAGTTCATATATTCTCCAGAGAGAATTCTGGTCCACCACTGGTTATTGGATGTATACCAATCTATGGTCTTTTCTATCCCTTCATCAAAAGTCATTTCAGGTTTCCATCCAAGATCCTTTTCAATCTTTAACGGATCGATAGCATATCTTCTGTCATGGCCTTTTCTGTCTTCAACAAAACTGATCAGGTCTATCAGTTTATTCTCATCAACGTCCAGTCTTTCAGCAGTTTTAGATAATATTTTTTTAATGAGATCAATATTAGGCTGTTCATTCCTGCACCCTATGTTGTATACATGCCCTAATCTCCCTTTATGAAGCACCGCATCAACTGCCCTGCAATGATCAGCAACATAGATCCAGTCCCGTACATTCATGCCATCGCCATAAACAGGTATAGGCCTGTTGTTCATAGCGTTTATGATTACAAGTGGAATAAGTTTTTCCGGGAATTGAAAAGGACCATAGTTATTGGAGCATCTTGTTATCATTGCATTGATGTTATGAGTTTCAACATAAGCCCTTACAAGCATATCAGACGATGCCTTACTCGCTGCATAGGGACTGTTAGGCATGAGAGGCGAATCTTCATTAAAGAAACCATCTTCGATAGAACCATACACCTCATCAGTTGAGACGTGCAAAAAAGTGCACGCTCTCTGCCTCGCAATTTCCAGAAGGTTGTACGTCCCCATTATATTGGTCTGCAGGAACGGCTGGGCATCAAGAATGCTCCTGTCAACATGACTTTCTGCAGCAAAATTCAGGATCGCATTAAACTCAAGACCTTCCACGACATTGTTGTCACAGATGTCCCCTTTGAGAAAGGTATACCGTTCTGAACCTTCAACATCTTTCAGGTTTTCCAGGTTGCCCGCATAGGTAAGGCTGTCCAGATTAACCACATGATAATCCGGATGCGTATGCAGAACATATCTTATATAATTGGAGGCAATAAACCCCGCGCCACCGGTAACAAGCAGTTTCATTCTTCTATCCTGAAGGGAGATGAAGGGTTGTCTTCATGTCTGATCTCATCAACCTCTTCTGTTTTCCCCTCGCCTTTGTACAGTCTGTCGGGCATATTTAAGACCAGCCCTGCTTCACCTGCCATGTTTTTATATGCATGCACAATTCCGGGAGGAACAACGGCAATAGTTGGACTATCTGATGTATCAACATATTTGTGCTGTTTATACGTAGGAGATCCCTGCCTGTTGTCCCATAGATACAGTCTGAATTTTCCAATGAAACAGAAATAATCTGTCTGTTCAACATGCTCATGAGGACCCCTCACATGTCCTGGCTTTGTCAGGGACAGATATGACATGACCGGTCTGAAACCGGACTCATCATCTCTTAGTATCTCTGCAAGCCACCCCCGCTGGTCTTCAAAAACCGATAGCTCTTTTATCTCAACCCCTTCCATTATATCTCCACAACCGAATCATCACCAATCATAAGTCTCAGGGCCTTATGAGATGTCTTGTTTTTAAAAACCCGTACATTTCTCCCGATCAGACTTTCATCCATTCTTTCAATCTCAATCAACTCACTTCCGCTCATAACAACAGAGTGTTCCACTGATGATTTTATGATTTTGACATTGTCCCCGATGCTCGTATAGGGACCTATAAATGATTTTTCAATTATCGTGTTTTCACCGATAGCCACAGGGCCTCTTATCTTGCTGTCTCTTATTATGGAGCCCTTGCCTATGGATACACGTCCCAGCATGTTACTTGCCTCATCTACGTCACCATGGTTTTGTTCCTGAAGCCAGTCATCAAGAACAGTTGCGTTGGCAGTGAGCATATCATCTTTCTTTCCTGTATCAAGCCACCACATATCAAGCACATAACTCTCCACATTACAATTCATGGTAATAAGCTCCTGAATCGCATCAGTTATTTCCAGCTCACCTCTTGATGAAGGTTTTATTTTATCAATTGCCTCATGTATCCTGGGAGAAAAAATGTAGATGCCAACAAGGGCAAGGTTGGAGGGAGGGTCATCAGGTTTCTCGACCAGTCTGAGGACGGTACCGCTTTCAGAGACATCAGCAACACCAAACTGTTTGGGGTTGTCCACTTCCTTCAGTAAAATAAATGCCTCAGGCTTATCAGCATTGAATCTGCCGACAAACTTGTCAATGCCGGACCCGATGAGGTTGTCTCCAAGATACATGACAAAGGGAGAATCTGAGAGAAATGTGCGTGCAGTCTTGATTGCATGCGCCAGCCCTCCGGGTACATCCTGGGTTATATACTCAATCTGTATCCCCCATCGACTGCCGTCCCCCACTGTCTCCATAATTTCCTGTCCTGTTTCAGGAGAAATAATAATACCAACTTCATTGATTCCTGCATGAACTATATTATCGATACAGTAAAACAGAATAGGTTTGTTGCCTACCGGTACGAGCTGTTTTGCACCTGAATACGTTAATGGTCTGAGCCGGGTGCCCTTTCCACCGCTGAGGATAATTGCCTTCATAAGCTATTATAATATCCTATATTCCTTTTTAAATTCAATTAATTAGATAATTCCAGGCCACAGACATTTAGATGTCCCATTTCCTGAGTTCATTTTTCTTTATCTTGCCAGTGGCGGTTTTTGGAAAGTCATCTATACATTTTATTCTCCTGGGCATTTTAAAACGTGCCACCCGTTTTTTTAAATACTCCTCAATCTCGCCTTTATCAACCGCGGCATTTTCAGCGCTTTTAAGGTAAAGAATTGACACCTCAGAACCTCTGCCATCCGCTACACCAATCATTGCGCATTCTTCAATGGATGACAGTTCCATGACAAGGTCTTCAATTTCCCTCGGATATATATTCATCCCGTCTACAATAATCAGGTCCTTTTTACGGTCTACAATATATATGTATCCGTCTTTGTCTATTTTTGCCATGTCTCCGGTGTACAGCCATCCATCCCTTAATACCTCGTCTGTTTCAGACTGCCTGTTATAGTATCCCTTCATAACGTTCGGCCCCCTGATAATCAGTTCCCCGACTTCATCCGCACCCACTCTTTTGCCATTATCATCAACAGCTGCGGCTTCAACCCCTGAAATGGGCGGGCCAACAGAGCATGGCTTTCTGGTCCCTTTGAGAGGATTAACAGATACGACCGG
>CAMYJJ010000110.1 GCA_947258735.1 Thermodesulfovibrionia bacterium
GAAATGGCAACATAAATAAATCCCCTGCTGTGGTATAAATTCCTTATTCGTTCAAGGTCTTCAGCTATCTGGTCTTTTTTGTAAATGCCCGATCCGGAGAGGAAAGAAAAGAGCCACCTCTTTTTGGTCTTCATTACTTTCATAACACGTTTATCGGCAATGGAATTGTTTCCTTCTATCTCTATTCCCTTGATGACCACCTTGGGGCCTTCATCTATCTGGTAGGTCAGGGCCACTGAATCCTCTGACACCTCTCTCACGATGGGCACTACCTTAACGAGCCAGAATCCTTCTGACTGGTAATAAGCGATGATATGCCGGACATTATCAAGTATCAATGGCATGTTGGCCACTGCCCCCGCAGTTATCGTGGTGTTTTCTTTCAGTTTTTCTGTTTCGATATCATCATTCCCCTGAAAATCCAGACTGGTGATTGAGGGTTTCTCTATGAAATTATAAATGAGTTTGACGCCACCCTCAAAAGAGGCGATTTCTATTCTGATATTATCAAAGTAGCCGATTTTATAGAGGCTCTTCAGGTCTTCCTTGACTCTGTCTTTGGAAAAACCTGTTCCTTCCTGGCTCTGTATTTTTGAAAGTATCGTTGCGGTGCTGATTTTGCTGTTTCCAGTAATCTCTACTGACGTAATGACCGGGACTGGAGCGGCGTATGCTTCAAAGGGGGTGCATATAAAAAATAATAAGGTTAACAGTGCTGGTATGAAACAAATAATAGTGTTTCCGCGCTTTAATTTCGGCTCCCTGATGTTGTAAGGTGTTATCAAATAATGCTCCTGAGGAAAAAATTAAACCGTAGTATAGCACTTGGGCAGTTTTAAAATCCATTATACATTCATACTGTAAGATGCGTACTGTTTAAATAATTCTCAGTAGTATATTTATGGTAAAATACAAAACTCAAAACGGATTAGCGAGCGTTTTATCAGAGTTGGAGGCAGCGGTTGGAAGAGAAATACAATGCATTGCATGTAGAAAAAAAATGGCAGGATTTCTGGGAGGTAAACAGGCTGTTTGCTGCGAACGAAAATGCTGATCTGCCGAAATTTTACTGTCTTGAGATGTTCCCCTACCCGTCGGGCAGAATCCATATGGGTCATGTCAGGAACTATGTTATCGGTGATGTCATCACACGGTACAAGAAAATGCGAGGTTTTAATGTGCTCCATCCCATGGGGTGGGACGCATTTGGCATGCCTGCTGAAAACGCGGCAATCAAGCATGGCCTGCATCCATCAAA
This sequence comes from Thermodesulfovibrionia bacterium, assembly GCA_947258735.1. The sequence continues at coordinate 1,259 of CAMYJJ010000110.1, forward strand.
ATGGACCTATGACAATATCGACTATATGAAGCGGCAGCTGAAAAAAATAGGGCTGGGTTATGACTGGCAAAGAGAAGTAGCCACCTGCAATCCCGGATATTACAGGTGGAACCAGTGGTTCTTTATAAAAATGCTGGAACAGGGGCTGGCGTATAAAAAATCGTCATCTGTAAACTGGTGCCCGTCATGCGAGACCGTACTTGCCAATGAACAGGTCACTGATGATGGATGCTGGAGATGCGACACAATGGTAACGCAAAAACAGCTGGAGCAATGGTTTTTCAGAATTACCGCATACGCAGAGGAACTTCTCAAAGATACAGATACACTAACAGACTGGCCGGAAAAAGTGGTTACCATGCAGCGCAACTGGATAGGGAGAAGCGAAGGGGTGGAGGTGGATTTTAACATATCCGGGACGGACAGAACACTGCGCATATTCACCACCAGGCAGGACACGTTGTATGGCACCACTTTTATGAGCATTGCCAGGACTCACCCGCTTGTATCGGAACTTGTAAAGGATGACAGCATACTGAAAGCGATTGACGCCCTGTCTGACGATCCTGAAGAAAAAGAGGGGGTCTTTACAGGCTTTCATGCTGAAAATCCGCTTACCGGAAGAGAGATACCTATTTATGTTGCCAATTTTGTGTTAATGGAATATGGCACAGGTGCGGTCATGGCTGTTCCTGCCCATGATCAGAGGGACTTTGAATTTGCAAATAAGTATGATTTGCCAATAGATGTTGTTATTGAAAAGACAGAGAACAGTACACAGGGGACAGAACACAGAACACAGATTCATAAACAAAGACAAATGACTTCAGAGCATTTGACGGAAGCGTTTGAAGACTATGGAGTGCTCATAAATTCAGACCGTTTTTCAGGTCTTTCCAGCAAAGATGCAAGAGAACAGATCGCTGAGTATCTTGAAAAAGAAGGTATGGGTAAAAAGGTTGTTAACTATAAACTCAGGGACTGGGGGGTGTCACGCCAGCGGTACTGGGGAACTCCCATACCGGTTGTGTATTGCGGATCCTGCGGGATTGTTCCCGTTCCTGAACAGGACCTGCCGGTCATACTTCCTGAACATGCTGAACTTACTGGGGCGGGATCATCTCCGCTGGCAGAGCTGAAGGAGTTTGTTGAGACCGTCTGTCCAATATGCGGAAAAGAGGCGAGAAGAGATACAGATACCATGGATACGTTTGTTGACTCATCCTGGTACTTTCTCAGGTACTGTTCTCCCCGGTCTGAGGACAACCCGGTTGAGCCGGATGCTGTTGATTACTGGATGGCTGTTGATCAGTATATTGGTGGAATAGAGCATGCTGTGCTTCACCTTCTTTATGCGAGGTTTTTCACAAAGGTGGTAAGAGACATTGGCCTTGCAAAAATAGATGAACCCTTCAAACGTCTTCTTACCCAGGGAATGGTAATAAAGGACGGCGCCAAAATGTCAAAATCAAAAGGCAATGTCGTTGATCCGGATGTCCTGGTCAATAAATACGGAACAGATACCGTGAGGATATTCTGCATGTTTGCTGCCCCTCCTGAACGGGACCTTGAATGGTCAGACCAGGGAGTTGATGGGGCTTACAGGTTTTTAAACCGTATCTGGACATATGTGTTTAAACACCATGAAGTGCTCCGGGCCAAAAGTTCAACAGAACCAGTATCAGTGTCCGGGCTTTCTCCTGCTGCTTCACAGCTCTTGCGCAAGACACATCAAACCATCAGGAAAGTCACGGGAAGTATTGAACGCGACTATCATTTTAATACAGCTATTGCATCTCTCATGGAACTTATAAACCAGATTATTTCTTTTGACCCATCAGATCATGCAGACGTGCTCAGATTCAGCGTCAGACAGGTTGTCCTGCTTATATCTCCCTTTGCTCCGCATATTGCGGAAGAGCTATGGAAAGAAACTGGAGGAGAGGGGAGTATATTAAAACAGGACTGGCCGGGGTGGGATGCGCAGATAGCAAAAGAAGATGAAATAGAACTTGTTATACAGGTAAATGGCAAAGTCAGGGCAAAGCTGAAAATCCCGGCAGGTCTGGATGATGAGTCCATAAAGGAAAAGGCATTTGGTGATCCAAAAGTACAGGAATATATTAAAGACAGGGAACTGAAAAAGGTGATAGTTGTCAAAAGCAGACTTGTTAATATAGTGGTGTAAAAGAGAAATAAGAACAAAGAATTAAGAACTAAGATGTGAAAAGCGAGAAAATGAAAGTGAATATGAAATGTAAAAAGAGAACCCGCAATTATAACAGTAGTAAGTCAGTCGCTGTTAACTTCTTACTTCTTTGTTCTTTGCTCTTACTTCTTAGTTCCTGCGGCTATCATATGGTTGGTTCACGGTTGAACCCCGCCTGGAAGAAAAACTGCACAATGCGCTGTCCGAGGAATTCATCAATCAGGGGATAAGAGCTGAAGGCCCATCTGCTGATATAACACTTGAAGCTGCAATAACCAGGTTTGAACTGGGTGCCATCGGGGCCTTTGATGAAAGTGTTAAGGAACAGGAGATTATTATGCTGGTTGACATCAGGCTCCTGGACAAAGGGAATGTAATCGAGTTTATGTCCATGGGTTCTCCGATCCTGATTACGTTTCAGACGACAGGAACAGTGCCCCAGACTGTTGACCTGAGAAACAGGGCCACCATAAAAGCGAGCAGGGAAATCGCACGTGATATTGTAAGCAGGATCATTATGAATTATGCTAAATAAAACTCTCCTCGCCGAAGTTAAAAAGGGCCTGCCGGCTCCGCTTTATTATGTCTGGAGCGAAGAAAGCTGTTTTCTTGAAGAGGCCCTTTCCGAATTTGTGAACGTAGTCATATCATCCCACCCTGCAGACTTTAATTATGACACCTTTGATTCTGTAACTCCCGTTCATGAGATTATAAATTCAGCATTGACTCTTCCGTTTATGGCGCCAAGACGGCTGGTGGTCATAAAGGATTTTCAGGAATTCAAGGCCCCTGCAGTTAAAACGCTTAAGAAATATCTTGACGTCCCGTCAGACACTACCTGCATGCTTGTTCTTTCGCGGAAGGCGGCACGGGCCACGATGAAGGTGAAATGGAAATCCATCGCTTTAAATATAAAAGAATGGGAAATACCCGCGTGGCTGAGACAGGCTGCCGCTGCAAAAGGGCTGAAGCTGAGCAATGAAGCAGTTGATTATCTGATAGAGTTCATTGGATATGAAGTTGGTATGCTGTTGATGGAACTTGAAAAACTTGCCCTTACCGGCAAGGCGATTATAAGTGGCGAAGACATCGCTTCATCTACCGGTATGATGCGGAAATATACCACTTTTGATCTGGTAGACTCCATTATTGCCGGGCAAAAGGCAAGGGCCTTCAGGATATTAAAGACAATGTTCGGAGGAAGCTCCATGGAGGCGCCGGTTATATTGGGCACCCTTAACTGGCATTACAAACAGTTTTATTCGCTCTGGCTTAACAAGGGGAAGAGACCTGCCAGAATGAGAGAAAAAACATTCCGGGGACTGAGCAGGCATCTGTCTTCATATAAAGAAGACAGTTTTTTTAATATATTTAAAAACCTGCATGAAGCTGATGTCGGAATAAAGACCTCCGGCAGACCTGAACTGGTAATGGAGATGTTGCTTATTAAACTGCTTCAGAGGAGGAGATTGAATTGACCAGTCGGGTAAGTCCGGAAACCCTTCTGGAAGCGGTATTCCTGTGTATGATTCCTTTTCTTGCAGCCTTGTCAATGGCTGAAATTGCCTCTTTGAGTGCTGATGAAGCGCCTTCAATGCTCTTTCCTGCGACCTCTGCTGAGACTTTCTTTGACAGGGTCTTGAGTTTTGTCTTGACAGACCTGTTCTTGAGTTCCTGTGTATTGGCCTGTCTGGCCCTTTTTATGGCAGACATGTTTTTCTTTAGAGCCGGTTGTGCTGACAATGTAATACCTCCGTATGATTAAATACTGTTATGGTTACTGGACCATGAGAATTGTCCTGATTGTTGAAAATAAAGTATTTTTTAACATGTAGAAAGCGGGAAAGTCAAGTTGTTATGGAAAACACGGATGACAGGAGGAGTGTCACAAAGGCAGCAGGGCAGATTTCGATTGCAACGGGCGGAAGCCGGGTGCTCGGGTTTATCAGAGACATCCTGCTTGCGAAGATATTCGGGGCCACAGGGCTGACCGACGCCTTTTTTATTGCTTACCGCATTCCCAACCTCTTCAGGGAACTGTTTGCCGAGGGTTCCATGTCTGCTGCATTTGTCCCGGTATTTACCGAAACACTCACAAAGGAAGGTAGAGAAGATGCCAGAAAACTGGCCTCAGCAGTACTGGCCTTCCTGCTGCTTGTTCTCTCAGCGCTGTGCTCGCTCGGGATACTTTTTGCTCCGCTTATTGTGTCTGCTATTGCCCCGGGCTTTCTCGACAGTCCGGAGAAATTTGATCTTACGGTCAGGCTGACCAGAATTATGTTCCCGTTCCTGTTTTTTATCAGCCTGGCTGCCTTTGCAAAGGGGATATTGAATTCTCTTAAACAATTCTTTATACCTGCGCTGGCTCCCATATTTCTTAACCTTGCCATAATCAGCTCGGCCCTTCTGGCCGCTCCCCATTTTACACAGCCTCTTTTGGCGATTGGCATTGCGGTATCTCTGGGCGGGGCCCTTCAGATTGCAATACAAATTCCCTCTCTCGTGAAGGAGCGGTTTATGGTCATGCCTGCTTTGATCTTTTCCCACCCCGGACTCAGGAAAATACTCAAACTGATGCTGCCCGCTATCATTGGCATGGGCGTTGCACAGATCAATATATTTGTCAGTACCATTTTTGTCTCCTACCTGACCGGCGGAGCTGCTACCTATCTTTACTATGCCATGCGTTTTGTGCATCTTCCGATCGGTATATTCGGGGTCGCAATGGCAACGGCAGTCCTGCCTTCCTTATCAGAGCATGCTGCCAATGGAGACAATGATGCATTGCGGGACACATTTTCATTTTCATTGCGGCTTCTTTTTTTTATCACCCTGCCTGCTATGGCCGGGCTTATTACCCTGGCCGGGCCGATTATCAATGTGCTGCTTCAGAGGGGGGAGTTCTCTGCCCTTGCTGCATCAGAAACCGCATATGCGCTGATCTTTTATTCTTCGGGCCTGTGGGCATTTGTGGGAGCAAGAATTGTAGCATCAACATTTTATTCACTTCAGGACACAAAGACTCCGGTGAAAATAGCGGCGCTTTCTGTAGTGACCAATATCATATTCAGTTTTATACTGATCGGTCCGTTAAGACATGGCGGTCTTGCTCTTGCAAATGCAATTGCCTCGGCAGTTAATTTCTTTGTACTATTTTATTTCCTGAGAAAAAGGCTTGTAAACGTAGATGGCCGGAAGATCGGTCTTTCCTTTATAAAGACCGCCTCCGCATCCTGTCTGATGGGAATAGCAGGGTTGATTGTAGTCAACTCCCCGATATGGAATGCAGACGCAGGACTTATTCAGAGGGCAGTGGCCCTTGCTTTCATTATGGCATTGTGTGCCGGACTATATATATTGACTGCCCATGTGATGAAAAGCAGTGAACTGCAGTATTTGATCAGGCTATTACTAAAGAAGAAATGATAGGAAGTAGACATATAAAGTCATGGAGAGTAATAATAATGGTCTTAGTATGTATAATCGGAATATCTTATATTCTTCAATTAAATGATGATAACGGGAGGAAGAAAATGATTGTTAAACGGATGGTGGTAGGACCTCTTCAGGAAAATACGTATATCATTGGAGATGAGTCGACAAAACAGGCAATGGTGATAGATCCCGGTGATGAGCCGGACAGGATTCTTGATGAAATAAAAACAAACGGTCTGGAGGTCAGTGCCATTGTTTTCACTCATGCGCATTTTGACCATATCGGGGCTGCAGGAGATCTCAAAAAAGAGACAGGGGCCAAAATTCTTATGCACAAAAATGATGAAGAGACTTATTCTTTGGCAAAGGACCAGGCCGCATTCTGGGGATTTGAGCTGGACGATATTCCCATGCCTGATGAATTTATTGATGAGGGAGATGAAATCAAAGTGGGTAATCTCAGCTTTACCGTCATACATACTCCGGGGCACAGCAGGGGAAGTGTATGTCTTCTGGGGGAGGGCATTGCCCTGACAGGAGATACAATTTTTCAGGGGTCGGTGGGAAGGACTGACTTCCCTGGCGGCAGCATTGAGGAATTAAAGCAGTCCTTTAAACGATTGATTGAGCTGCCGGAGGAGACCCAGGTCCTGTCAGGTCATGGCCCTGAAACGACCGTAGGTCGGGAAAAAAAGGAAAACTTTTTTGTGCGTGAGTTGAGTTAATGAAAGTCTATATGTGAAGCATGTCTCTGTGTCATTCTGAGCTTATTTCAGAATCTCAAATTGTTGGCATATTGGTACAGCAGAGATCCTGAAACAAGCCTGCCTGTCGGCAGACAGGTTCAGGATGACAGCTCATTGATAAGACTTCTGATAGGGTCTATGAGAAATGAAAAAAGTTAGTTTAATTATAGTAATGACGATTGCAGTAGTGCTTATTGGCATGGCTGTGTGGCAGCTAATGTGGATGAGTACTGTTGTTAACAATTATAATCCAGCCTCACCCAGGAAACGTTCGGATCCCAAAGTTAACATGGAGAAGAATATGTTTCAGGAAAAGGGGACTGTCGCTGAAATTACTGATCATCCTTCAGAACAAAGGCCAGCAGAGATCTCAAACGTTCCTTCATTTACAGACAGCAGCCAGGTGACAGATCAATCTGTAAAAAAATCAGATGAAGTCATAAATGAACCGGAAAGAACGATTGCAGATGCAAACAGGAAGGTCTCTTCATCATTAATCGATGATAAAATTACAATAAAAGAAGATGAAAATACGATATCCATACAGCTTAAAAGCGAAAAACCACTCCCTCCTCAGAGACAGGTGATACAGAGACCTTCTGTATCACAAAGAACGCGCGTTGATATCCCGGTACCATCAGTGAGGCAGCATGCAACGAGCACATCTCCTTATTAAAACATATTGATTTAGACTAACGTTTTAATTTTTTAAATTATTCTGTTCATTATCCTGTGTCTATGTCCCTGTTTACTGTCCTTTACGATATCTTCTGCCAGTCTTTCGGGACGTTGTTTTCTTCATGAACTTATTGCGCATTAGTTCATGAAGGATGTCCCCAATGACACCGGGGAAAAAGAAAAAACAGAACAATAAACCTTGCAAATAAAACTGCAAAGGTTGTAAGATGTACAAAATATTTAGGGGACATGCTGATGAAAATCCAGATTGATCCACATACACTTGAACGAGCTGCAGAACGCGGTGCAACTGAAAAAGAAATTAATGATGTGCTTAATACCGGGTTCGAAATTCCTGTAAAAAGAGAACGAAAAAGCAGGACAAAAATCTATAAATTCAATAAGAAACGTCTTGGTACATTCTATGAGTATAAGAAAATTGAAGTGATTTATACTATTGAAGATGATAAAATAATAACCATAACCGTTTATGTTTATTACGGTACATGGAAGGAGCAGAAATGAAGGTTACCTACGATGATGCATCAGACCTGCTTTATATCCGTCTGGATGAAGGTAAACAGGATGTTATGAACAGGCGTGTAGCTGATGATGTTGTTCTTGATATCGGAGAAGGTGATAAAATAATCGGCATTGAAATCCTGGAAGCGTCTACTCATGTTGATCTCAGCAAAATACTGCCTATTCAACATGAAGGAATCAAAGTCTCCGCATAACAACAATTTTATTTTCAGATAATATGATGTTGAAACTCGAGCGTTGAATCAGGCTGTACGAAGAAACATCGATCGTTTTCCTGAAGATTTCATGCGGAAATAGATCAATGCAGCTGTCACGAGAAAGATGCGACCCCAACCCATTTGCTGAAATAATATTTGAAGAAAATAAAAGTATTTAAACAGAGTGCGTTGAAATCTAATCAGCGGTTATTGGTAATCTCAAAACACACTCATGTCGGCACAAGCTATGAGATCAGCAATAACTGACAATATCTAATTAGATTCATAATTGATGGAGTGAAGATTCTGAAGATAACATCATGAAGTCTTCTGAACATCCTAAGTACTTAGATAACTGATTTCACATATCTATCTTCATGATCGATG
>CAMYJJ010000111.1 GCA_947258735.1 Thermodesulfovibrionia bacterium
AGGCGTTAAGGACATCGCCTTATCGCGGATTCAGTTTTGAAGGATTTGTGATCGAGCAACTCATTCAGAAGTATTTGAAAGATGCTTTGAATCCTCTGAGATTTTACTTTTATAAAACATCACAGGGTGAAGAGATTGACCTGCTCGTGCAGGAGGGGAAGAACCTTACAGCTCATGAAATCAAAACATCTACTACGATTGAGTCTGGAGAATTAAAAGGATTTCAACGGTCCATGGAGCAATTGAAACTAAAGAAGGGGATTGTTGTTTATTTTGGGAAAGAGGATTTTCGACTCAGCCCTCAGATCGAAGTAAAGTCTGCAGAAAGCCTACTTGCCTAATGCACCATCTCATATCTAAAAAAAGGTTCTCTTGCAATTGGTTTGCTAACTTTCAACAAAGACTGCAAGTTGGAATGTTTTGGTAAATAGTCAAAATTTATCAAATGTCAAAAAAAAGGAAGAAATACTAAAATCAATTGCATTTTTTGAATCTCGATTGAAAAAAATAAATGCCGAGCGGGATCAGTTGCCGTCATTCCCGTGAAAACGGGAATCCAGTCTTTTCAGGATGTTACTGGATACCCGCCTTCGCGGGTATGACATAATTATTGATCACAAAGAGTTTTTCAACAGCCTGTAAAGATACGAACCCATTCATAGACCGCAACGCATGTTTCGATTCCCACACGCTCATCCATATCTCTTTTTCATGAAGGTAATCATGCTGTCAAGTCTGTGCTTATATGTATGTTCACGTAATACCCTGCTCCTGGCCTTTTCAGCAATCCCGTCTCTTGCTGACTGATTGTTAAGATAATAGGTAACAAGCTCTGGAATTTCTTCCGTATTTTTATAGGTGACTACCTCGCCCGTATCAAACAGTTCATTCAGGCTTTCCTGATAATCAGTAAGGAGAAAGGCACTGCATGCAGGTACATCAAAAACCCTCTGATTCACTGCCTCTCTCATCTGAAGACTTGTGGCATTGAAATTAATGCTGCAGGCATTATAAAGAAGAGGGAGCTCCCTGTAATAATTAAGTGGTTTTCGTATGTCAACACTATTTTCAAGGAGTCGTTCCCATTCCTTGTCACCATGTATTCTCAATCCATATTTCTTCAACCCCTGTATACATGCAAGCCTGTAGTTCATTGTTGCTTTCCAGATAACTGCAGCCTCAAAGTCCATTTTTTCCTGTGCACTCAATCCGTTTATTTCCATCTTTTCATCATCGCTCAGAAATTCCATTATGTTTCCGGACCTCTCAAATACAGTAGAGACCCTCTCAACTATATGCCTGACATTGTCATTGACAGCATCCATCCATTTTTCTACCGGTTCTACCATGGAATTCCCGACAAAGCTCACATCACACCGATATTTATTAATCCTCTTTCTCTGCTTTTTGGCATTCAGCGGTTTAAACATTTTTTCATCCGTGCCCAGAGGTAAATACTGTACCGACTCAAAACCCATTGTTTCCAGATTTTCCATGTACGTTTTGTCCCATAGAAAAACAGATATCCATGGAGAAACATTTTCATTAAATGCTTCAATAATGAGTTTGGGACTGTCAACATACCATGAAGCAATCGGCATATCAATAGATTTCAGAAATGATGTCAATACACCGTCCCTGTCAAAACCGAGATGATTAATGGTGAGCAGAAAATCAGGCTTGTATTCCAGTATTTTTTCTATTAAACCCGCAACAATTGCGTCTCCATTTCCATCCAGCTCAATCGGAACGCTATGGATGTTGTGATTAAGAGATACGCATGCTCTCCGTACTTCCTGAACAAGAAAATACCCTGCATCAATCATAAGAATATTGGATTCTTCTTTTTGAAACTTGGGATATCTCAGTCTGTCCCACAGCTTTACAGAGGCCGTGTTTTTCAGAGCAGAACAGATAGGATCATAATATTCGGGATATGCCTTAACTACATGGGAAAAAGCAAACAGGGACAGAGGGACCATTCCGGATTTAATCTGAATCCTTGTAATCTCTTTTATGGCCTCATTCGCCGGGTACCCGATGATAAAGGTAACGTTCTCCTCCACCTCCTGCGTGACCACGCCATGATGTCTGGCCCGCCGGTAAATTTCCGGATTGTCCTCAACAGCGATGACCTCTGTATCAGGAAACCTGTTCAGGAGTTCCTTTAAATGATACCCCAGTCCCAGCCCGAGCACTACCAGAATGCCATTGCCGTCAAACTGGAAGGAATTGACAATATTCACGGCCTCGTTCTCAGGATCATAAATACTGTGAAGCGTATTCATGGACCCGTCATCTCTCTCAAGGCGCAGTGAGTTATTTCCGCATTTAGATTTGATTAATGTCATTTTACAATTGTCATTACCAGTCAGGCAGCTGTAAAGATCAAACCACTTATGCGCGTTGGCCTCCAGCGTATAATGTTCCATGACTTCTCTATATGCATTATCAGCTATCTGCATTCTCTGATCATTATGTTCTATAAGATATGCCATGGCATTGTACCAGCTGTCAGGGTCATCATCGCAGATCAGGCCTGTTTTACCATCGTTCACAGAATCTGTGTATGGTGTTATTCGTGTATATATCCCCGGTATTTTGCAGACAGCATATTCGAGATATTTGATATTGCTTTTACATGTATTGAAGGTATTTGTTACCAGGGGAGCAAGAGCGATATCTATATCCAGACCCTTCATATATGCAGCAAATGCCCTGTAATCAGGAACAAGACTACTGACAAATTCTACGCCTTTCAAGCGGTGCAGCTCTGGAGTTATGCATCCCCAGAATTTGAATACAACCATGTCCCCGTATCTGTCAATGACCTTTTCAATGGCAGGAAAGATCATATGAAGGTCTTTTTTATGCGTGGGGGTGCCGATATAGCCCACGACCAGTCTCTCTTTAGGGGCATCAGGTTTCCATACATCTCTTCCCCATATGTCAAGGTCAATATAATTCGGAAGCACATAAATGTTTTTATTATAGATCGACAGATTATCTCTTAATGTGTCGGTCGTTACGGTAACGGCGTCTGCTTCTCTCAGTGCATCAATAATCTGTTCTTTTTTATTTATAATCTTCTTGTTGGGATTGTCATCCGGAATATCGATAAGCAGATCATCAATCTCATACACTATCTTCCTCCAGGGACTTTTTTGCTGCGCAAGGGATTTTGGAAAGAACGTGGTCCTCTGAACCAGTATGATATCTGAACTGTAGAGAGTGTCTTTCTTCATTTTGACTATACCACGTTCCCTGACCAGCGGCAGATGCAGATCTACCCGGTCCATGAGCTTGCTTAACGGGCCGATGACCCTGATTTCAGGGCATGCGTATTCCAGATGGTCGAGTGATATATAAGATACGTTCAGATTATTATTTTTTATTTTATGCTGCGCGTTTCTCTCTTTATTCTCTGTTACTATCATGATGCGCTGCTGGGTAATGCATCGAGGTTTGTCTTTGCCCCGGAATGGTCCGGATCAACAGCAAGTGTTTTGATGAACCATTTCCTTGCCGATTGATAGTCCCCTGACTGAAAGCTCAATACTCCGAGATTATTCAGGGCATCTCCGTGTATCGGGTCTAACAATAATGCCTTTTCAAAATAGAGACCGGCGCTCTCGGCAGCTCCAAGGTTAAAACAGAGTTCACCAACTTTCACCAGTAAACCGGCTGAATCAGTATCATATTTCAGACCTTCCATGAACCCGTCCAAAGCCTCGGTTTTATTGTTAACAGTGGTAGTGAGCTGGTTTATCTCCTGCTTGTAACTCCTGACTGCTGATTCAAGGTTCGAGATAAGGATCTCCTTCCTGTGAATAAGTTGTCCCTGATCATCAGTATGGGAGACCGTTTCTGCACTGTCATGCCGGGTATCTTTATATTCTCTGTTTTTCTTTTTCCGTATTACTATGGTAAATCCATTTCCAACCTTATCATCAACATCCTGGACCTCAACGATTTCCCATTTCACAAATGTATCATTCATCCAGTCTGCAAGTTCCAGAATGTCTTCAGTAATCCAGCAGTGATCGTGCCCGTGAGGATCACCATGCGGCTCAGTATTATTTGTAATGAAATCCTTTATCAGGTGCGTTAACAGGGTCCGGTCTTTATGTTTATCAAAGGTCCTTTCCTTATGAGGCACAATCATGAAAATTATTCCTCCGGGCATTAATAACCTGTCCCATTCAAGCAGGGCCTTAATTGGATCGGAAAAGTGCTCTAACACATGGGAACTGAGTATGAATTCCTGACTTCCGTCCGGTAGCGGAATATCATCACCGAATGAAACAATATCTACCCTTGATGCCGTACCGCATATCTTTACTTCTTCTTTTTTAAACTCTGTATTCATATCATTCGTAAAATCAACATTCAGGGTGTTTAATCCAAACGGGTTGTGGGCTGAACCTCCAATCTCAATACCATTGCCAACGCAATATTTATGCGCTGCAGCCGATTCAGGAAAAAAGAAGGGATACGGCAATGGATCTTCGTCAGTTTCCGGCAGGGAAATGAGTTTATCGATCTCCTCTTCGTATCCGGATATGATCTCGTATAATCTTTTTTCAGGCAGGGTATGTTCATTAAGATATATACTGTTGTTGGTCTGTCTATACTCCACCCACTCTTTAAAACTGCTTATATTGGATTGACGATAGGAGGCAAAAACTGCCAGCCTCTGCCAGTCAAATGAAGCAGGTTCGATCACTCCCTGCTGAACAGCATTCTCCCACACCTCTGTTCCGGGCATGGGCATTAATATGTTGACTGCCGAACCCGGCAGCAGTTTACCGGCAGATATATTTCTTAAAATAAATTCATATGTGGCCCTTACTTCTTCTTCTGTTTCTGTTGGAAACCCTATAATGAAAGAGCATAGAGCAGGAATACCATATGTGTGAAGCATATCAAGGGCAGTCTGGTTCTGAGCAGAGACTGTGTTTTTTTGCATTAATGACAGTATGCGGTCCGAGGCCGATTCTGCACCAAAGCAGACGGTCCGGACAGTCAGCCTCTTTATTGATCTGCAGAGATCCTCAGTAATCAGGTTAGCCCTTACCGCAAAAGAAAATTCAATTTTTCTATTCAGGCCGTTGCGCTCAAGCAGGTCACATATTTTATTGAACCTGGACAGATTCACGACAAAAAGATCGTCCTGTATCGGGATATGCGTGGTATCCGGGAACTGTTCCACTATCCGCTCTATCTCTTCCACAACATATTCTGCGCTGAAAAACCTGAGGTTCCCCCAGAATGCCGTGCTGCTGCAGAACGTGCATTTATATGGGCACCCCCTTGCAGTAAAAATATATTGCGTATCTCCGGAATGCCTGTGAGGATGAGGCAGACAGTCCAGCGGGGTTATCGGTTCTCTCATGCCAGTCTTTATGACACTGCCATTTCTCCAGAATGCAATCCCGTTTATATTGTCCAGTTTTTCCAGATTCAGAGAGAGTCCGTGACGTTGTACATGCTCGACGATCTCAAGAAACGTCTGTTCCCCCTCACCCAATACTGCAAGATCAAAGCTTTTATCAAGGGTCTCGGGCAGATATGATATGTGGTGGCCGCCGAGAACAGTTATTACATTTTTGTTTTTTGACCTGGCCTTTCCGGCTATTTCAACAGCAGCTGCATAATCCTGTGAGGTAGATGATATTGCTACAATATCGAACAATTCAGGGGTATCAGCGTCTGCACATAGATGCATATCAACATGACTACGCAGGTGCATGTCAAGATATGCTTTAAGATAGCCAAAGGCCAGTGGTTTAAACCAATGAACATCTACTTCATTGGTTGCATGGACAAACCCGATTTTGAGCTTTTTTTCTGTTATCTCTTCACTTGATAGTGACGTTATGCCATTTGCAAGATTCTGCATATTACTTCCTCTTTCCTGACCATTTGAAATCCGTTTCTTCCTGTATGAGATGTCAAATATATGTTGATCGTCAATTATTTGAAGCGGGCAGACATCTGCTTATGCCTTCTCAGCTTCCTGGATTTCATGCCAGGCTCCTCGTAATATTTCCACTACTTTTTCAGCATCATTCAGGGCATCACGGTTATTGCTTATGTCCGCCTTGGCAAGACTTTCCAGAACAAATCCATAGAGGTTCTTAAGGTTTGTGGCAATTTCCCCGCCTTCCATATCAATAGACCCGGACAGTTCATGGACGATGGCTGTTGTCTTTTTTATATAAAGAGACTTGCCGATTGAATCTCCTCTGTCCATTTTTTCCCTTGCCTTTGCAATAAAATTAACGGCCCCGTCATAAAGCATGGTAACCACCTGGATCCTGTCAGAATCTCTTACCTCCTGTTTTGCTTTTAATGTTGTAACACTCTCCATTGCTATCCTCCTTTATGATAAATTGATACTCATAATCATTTAATTCATTTGCAATATTTGTACCTGAATTTTATAAAATTAAAATCCTGTTATATATTCCATGTCGTTCAAGGAACAATATTATGTGTACATCTTTAACTTCATAGATTATAAAGATAAATCTTTCCTGGCTGATGCATGATAAAAAAGGTTAAAACATCGGACGACATCCCTGCACATAAGCATTCGGCAAGCTTGTCCCGGTTGAGAAAACTTTTCCCCTCTCATAACAGCATGACATCCGGAAATGTAATTGATTGTCTTTCATTATCCATGATCTATTTTCACCTGGCCTGCCTGTTTCATTGAATTCTTTTTCTCCTTAATGTGATCAAGCAGTACATGGGCTTTTTCGTTCAGCGGATCAAATATCATTACTTTTTTCAGCTCTGCTTCAGCCTGATCCGGCATGTTGTTTTTAATAAGGACTTCGGCCAGGGAAACAAGTACGTCAAGGTTGGCAGGATGGCATTGCAGGTAATCCCGTATGGATTTCTCCACTGTATCATACCGCTGGAGTGTCATTCCCATCTTTACCAGTGAGTCAAGCATCTCCTTTCTCTCAGGATCTTCACTAAATGACCGGCATATCTTTTTGAATGCGCCTTCTCTGTTTCCTTTGTTCCAGAGATCAATGGCTGTCAGATAATCATGCTCCATGCTGTCTGTTCCTGTTGGTCCGGTCATGACCTTTTCAAAAACCGTTCTTACGCTTTCCGCTATTTTCCGTGAGTCAAATGTATTACGGACCCTAGAAAGCGCTTTTCTGCCGATATGGGTCCTGAGAGATGTATCCACAATGAGCTGTTTCATTGCCATATAAAGAGACAGATGATCATTAGGCTGGACTAAAATACCTGCATCACCTATTACTTCAGGTATTGAACCGGATCGCGTTGATATAACAGGATTACCACAGGCCATGCTCTCGATGAGCACCATACCGAACTGCTCCTGCCATTCTTTTGTAGATATACTGGGAAGTACAAAGATATCAGCCAGATTATGCAGCCTGTTCATCTCCTGATAGGGATATTCTTCTATGAACGTTATCGATCCGGACAGACCCAGATGGTACGCCCTTTCACGAACTGCTTCCAGTTCAGGGCCTTTTCCAACCATCAGAAATTTTACGGGATGGTCCTTTAATGTATTGTCCCGGACTGTTTTGGCGGCCGCATGTATAAAATCATAAACCCCTTTCTCCCACACCATCCTTCCTGTAAAGAGAATGACTATCTCATCACTTCTGATTCCCATCTTTTCCCTGTCTTTTTCGATCTCCATTTCCCGGGGCTTAAATACATTCAGATCTACTCCCATGGGTATAACATCAATTCTCTCTTCCTGAACCCCCTCAATCATCAATGCCTCTTTTGCCCTTCCGGTAACAGCAATGAAATGATCTGCTCCATTCCGCACTATCTCCTTGATCCGGTAAATTTCTTCATATTCTTCATAATTAAAGGGTATGTTCTCCCATTCAAGGCAGATTACCTTTGCACCTGTATTCTTTTTTGCCTGCACTGCCTGGGCAGAAAATCTGTACGTTATATCTGCAGAGAATATGATGTCCTTGTCCGAAAGATGACCTTCCAGCCCCTGCATATGCGTAAGAAGACCCTGTGCCCGGGAGGGAATGCTCACCACAGGAATGGATATATGACTCGTATCAAAATTCCGCTGGTCCGTGGTATACGCAGTGATATCATAGAATTTCATCAGCGGTTCATAGTTCTGCATCTCCCATTTATTCAGATTGGCCCCTCTTACAACAGCAACCTTCATTATGTTTTTTTGATTCTTTGAAGAAGAGGAACCCTCTGCACTGCATACTGAAGTTCTGTTTCCATTACTCTTAATCTGATTAAGCAGATGTAATGCATCTTTTCTCTCAGGATCGAAAATCAGGATTTTCCGGAGGTTTTCCAGGGCAGTATCATGTTTACACATCTGAACGCATACCTCGGCATATGTATAACGTATCTGTAAATCAGCAGGATGCAGACTCAAATATGCCTTAATGAATGGCTCTGTTTCAGGCAGTCTATCCAACTCATATGCAGCCTGTATAAACAATTCAAGGGCTGATACATCATCTTCACACAGATTCAGGGCCTCAGTAAATTTTTTAATTGCCTTCTCCTTATCACCCTCTTTCAAATGAACAAGACCAATGCCCGTCACTGCCTTTGAACTGTCCGGATTTATTTCAATTGATTTGTGAAAGTATGCAAGCGCCTCCTGACTATTCTCCATCCGGGTCTCAATGCTTCCAAGTCCTGTGTACGGTCTGTCATCATTCCCGTTTATCTCCAGGGCCCTGATGTAATGTTCCCTCCCCTTTTCAATATCTCCCGAACCGGTAAAGCATTCAGCAAGATGAATATGGATTTCATTGTCCGCTGTGTGATCTGAACAGTTCAGGGCTCTCTTAAATGATTCAGCAGCCTCCCTGAACTTTTCAAGGTCCTTTTGCACTTCAGCAAGTGAGCACAGGTTATCGCAGCTTTTTTCTACAGACACAAGTTCTGTGTAGTATGTTTCCGCACATGCCGGATCTCCGGTTTGTTTACATGCATCACCCATGAGCTTAAGTGCATGTTTGTTTGAGACATCATCCTTCAGTATCCCTTCACACAGGAGCATCACCTGGCGATAATCCCCCAGCATACTGGCTCTCATGGCCTCTGCTATTGCTTTTCTCATTTCTTCCGGGCCCTCTATTTCCTGATACTGGACGGAGTTTCCGGGAAGATACTGAATGATTATGCCGTCCTCAAGCGCCTTGCTTATATCATCTGTCCGGAGTCTTCCCATCCACCTTCTCAAAAAATGAATCGTATTGTGTTCCCCATGAGAGCACCTGCCTTTGGTCTTTTCTTCAAAGTGGTACACCACACTGTCCGGGTTATATATAATCTTATGTCCCTTTTCTCTGACTTTCAGACATAAATCAACATCCTCATACCCATTGATAAACCCCTCGTCGAACATACCCGCATCATAAAAAACTTTTTTTCTGACA
>CAMYJJ010000112.1 GCA_947258735.1 Thermodesulfovibrionia bacterium
TGTGCATTTTTTAGCAATGGCACAGTAAATTATATTTCAAAAATAACATTTATCAAACAAGAATAATGATAATCATGACAGGAAAAAAGGCTTTTCATAACTTGACAACAAACACCCTATCTGGGAGAATTGCTCATGGCATTAAAAATCATTTCTGCTAAAGATAAAAAAGATCTTATTGAGGTCTATAGCCTCAGGTATAAAGTATTCTGTCATGAGTGGGGATTTGAAAAACCAGGGACCCATCTGGATGGACTTGTATCAGATGAAGATGATAAAAATGCCGTACACTTTGTTGCAAAAGACGAATCTCAGAAGACTGCAGGAGCGGTCACACTTATCGTTGACACGTCCGGAAAGCTGCCTATTGAACGGCATTGTGATCTTGAAGATGATCATACTGATATAACCAGAGATGGGCTGGCAGAGATATCACGGCTGGTAATACATAGAAATTACAGGAGAAGGGCCGAAGACAAATATATTTACGGTCCTGATGAAGAAAGGCGGAGCATCGGGAGTTTTGATTTTCAATACAGCTATCCTGCAAGCAGGAATTACTACCGCAGAGCTGATGACAAGTATAAACACAAAAATATGTCACGGCGGACCCAGGACTCCCCGGTTGACAGGAGAAAAAGGCACGAAGTGATACTTGGCCTGTATAAGGCCTTGTATCAGGAGAGCAAAAAAAGAAATATTACTCACTGGTATGCGGTAATGACCAACGGTATAGCTACATTACTTGGCAGGTTCGGCATTGAGTTTAAAGCAATCGGAGATCCGGTTGATTATCACGGTATACGCACCCCGTATTTGGGTGAAATAGCAAAAATAGAGCTACGCATGTCAGAGACTGATCCTGATTTATATAAGGAATTTGTTGCCGGTCTGTAAGACTGAATTCTCAATCAGACTGTGTGACAATTCTGAAATATAGTTGAATGTCAATCTGGACCTTGTCCTGAATCCGGCCTTCCTCCTATATAACCTGAAAATCCTGAACCTGCCTCTCAGCAGGTTCAGGATGATATTGATGACACTGTTTCTATAACCGGGAATCAGGAAATTGTTTTACAGATCTCTTCAGAGTAATCACTTTCATTTCCCGCGGTATCATAGGCTGTGACCGCAAAACACCATGTGCCGCTTGAAAGATTACTTATGGAAGAACTGGTGAAATCACCTATTTCCACTGATTCTGTGTAATTACCGCTTCCCTGACCATAATATACAATATATCCGGCCAGGTCATCTGCCAGCGGTGACCCATCCTCATTATGAGAGGGACAGGCCCATGAAAGGGTTACGGCATTCGGGATACTGCCTGATCCCGGGGAATCCATGAAGGGATCATGGGGATCATTTCCCTGGCTCATATCATAAGATGATGAACCGCTTCCGGCAGCATAACTATCAATTGGCGCCCCGGCTTTACCGCAGCCGGAAATAATAAGAATGAATGTCAATGATAAAAGTAATAATGTGGTGGTCTTTATGTTTAATTTTTTCTGTTTCATACGTCTATGATAAAAGCAGAAGGGGGGGGGGCGCGGTGAGCAGAATCACACAAAACGTAAATCAGATTTACGTTTTATGATTTAACAATGACTTAGGCATGATCCCTCAGTCAATTTAGGCAGGAATCATTTAAGGCTGCAGGATAAGTGTATTTAAAAAATCATAAAATCAAATGGTTATGTTTTAGCTTGAATAAGAGGAGTGAATATACCTGAGGGAAGTAATACTATGATACCTTTACACGGACAGACATAAAATTCAAAATGAACAGAGTTTTATTGTAAATTAATTTTACGCTGGGAGGGAGAGGCAGAAAGGGAGAGGCGAGTCAATAAATAATACCAATAACAGCAGTCTCAGGACTTCTTGAAATCCTCTTTTTTCAGGTTATATTTTTTTAGCAGAGTATAGAAATCAGCCCGGTATTTGCCTGCCATTTCAGATGCCTTGCTTACATTGCCGTGAGTAACTTCGAGGAGAGAAGTAATGTATTTTTTTTCAAAGTCCGCCTTTGCTTCTTTAAAGGACTTGAACATTTCGTCAGGCTGGCTGCTTGTTTGCAGAATCAGATCATCAGTGAGGATATTTTTCCGGGTCATGGCCATTGCAAACTCAATTGTGTTTTCGAGTTCTCTCACATTGCCGGGCCAATCATGCAGCATCAGTCTCTGTACTGCCCCGGGAGAGAGTCCCTTTACCTTTTTCTTCATTTTTCTGTTGAAGTTTGTAATAAAAAAATTTACGAGCTGCGGGATGTCTTCTTTCTTCTCTCGTAAAGGAGGCAGCTGCACGGGTATTACATGAATTCTGTAATAGAGGTCTTCCCGAAAGCGTCCTGCCTTGACCTCCTCCGCGAGGTCAACATTTGTAGCAACAATAACCCTCACATCAATATCAACGGGCTTTTTACTGCCTAACGGCTGTATCTGTCTTTCCTGGAGGACACGGAGCAACTTGCTTTGCAGGGGAAGAGGCAGGTCTCCAATCTCGTCCAGTATGATAGTACCGCCCTGCGCCAGCTCAAATTTGCCTTTGAGGGCCTCCTGATTGTGCAGTCCGGGATAATGGGCGATGACACCAAACAGTTCACTTTCCAGAAGGTTTTCCGGAATAGCTGCACAGTTGATGGCAATAAAGGGATTATCTTTTCTGTTGCTTCCCACATGAATCGCCTTGGCTATTAACTCCTTACCTGTTCCGCTTTCCCCGTACAGGTAAACTGTTGAATCTGTTTTGGCAATTCTGGAGACCAGTTCCAGTATTGTCTGCATTTTTTTACTTTTTGCAACTATATTTGTGAAATCATACCGTTCAGAGATCATTTCCTTGAGCTGTTTCATTTCAGACGCGAGTCTTCTGTTTTCCAGGGCCTTTTCCACCTGCAATAATAATTCCCTTGGGTCAAATGGCTTTGTCAGGTAGCTGAAGGCCCCTTTCTGAATCGCTTTCACAGCACTTTCAATGCTCCCATATGCAGTAAGAATAATTACCGGCATATCGGGATTGATCAACTTTATTTCATTCATAAGAGAAATACCGTCCATATCTGCAAGCTGCAGGTCAACTATGGCCATATCAAATATCTGCTCCTTTACCGCTTCTATCGCTTCGTCTTCCCTTACTGATGTAATGACATGGTACCCGGCTGATTCGAGCCTCATCTTGATAACTTCAAGAAGGTTGCTATCATCGTCAACAACAAGTATCTTTCCTAAACTCATGTAAACTCCTATCTTGCCAGTTCCTTTTTCTTTTGATCGATCTCTATATCTACCTGCTTTGATTTCTCTATAATATCCAGCAGGCCTTTCCATGCCCTGGCCTGATCAACCAGAGGGCTCTCAGGATACTCTTTTATCAGTCTCTCAAAATATGAAACTGATATTCTGAAATTTTTTCCGGGATTTTCATGGTGAGCATAAATCAATCCGATATTAAAAAGTATTTCATCAAAACGGTGGGTATTCTCTGATATGGACAGGGCTTTCTGATTAACATCAAGAGCTTTTTTGAAATCCTTGATGGTTATCAATTCGTCAGTTAGCAGAAGATAACCGTTTATACGTGAAAGTTCGTCTATGTGTATCCTTGATTTCATGTTAGCGTTCAGCAAATAGTACCATATATGTGCCTGATTATATAAGGGGCTGTCCGGGTATTCATCCAATATCCTTTTGAATAATGCTGCTGATGTTACATAGTTCCTATCAGGGTTGTCCTGATGGGCATATATGAGCCCCAGATTAAAGAGTGCCCTGTCAGCAGGGTCGCTTCCGTGTATCAGGGCCAGTACCCTCTGGTGTTCCTCTACGGCGTCTCTAAAGGCCCCCTGTTCAAATAGCAGCTGCCCCTGTTTCAGGTGGTCCTGAGCAGCCATCTTTGTTTTGATACCTGAAAACGTTGCGCAGCCGGTACATATTGCAACTGTCAGGCAGGCAATGAAAACGTAAAAACACTGCCTTTTCCCAATCTGCTTTCTACCCAAACTCTCCCTCCATGTGCATGTATAATATGTTTGACGATTGATAACCCCAGCCCGGTCCCGGTTATTTTATCGGAGTCCAGAATATTTACCTGCTGGAATTTATCAAAAATTATTTCCAGGTGCTCTGCTGATATTCCCGGTCCATTGTCTTTTACCGATACGAGCAACTGGTTTCCATCGGTTTTTGTAATCACACGTATATTGCCACCTTTGGGCGTAAATTTCACGGCATTGACCAAAAGGTTTCTGAGGACCTGAAGTATCCTGTTAACATCAATCTTTAATTTCGGCAAGTTGTGTCCAATATCGGTGTCTATCTCTATATTCCTGGTCTCTGCTATTGGTCCAATTTCACGTATGACCTGTTGCAGTAAGGATTTAATGTCACGTTGTTCAAAATTAAACACCATCATGCCTGCTTCCATCTTTGAAAGGTCAAGTAAGGAATTGACCAGGCTTATCATACGGTTGCTTTCTTCCTTGATTATTGTTAGCAGCCGCTCCTGTTTTTCCTTTGTACCTTTCTCACCAATGCCCTCTATGAGAAGGTTTGTTCCTTCGTTAATGGTCGTGAGCGGTGTACGCAGCTCATGAGACATAAAGGAAAAGAAATCTGTTTTAATTTTGTCTATTTCTTTCAGTTTATAGCACATGGAATTAAAGGCCTGTGCCAGCTCTCCGATCTCCGGGGGGGATGTGAGGTCAAGGTCTTTTCCAAAATCCCCCTTTGCTATCTCTCTGGTTTTCCTTTTGATTATAGATAACGGTTTTGTAATATTTACGGTAAGAAAAATCGAAATAATAACTCCCAGAAAAAGCGACGTTAAGCCCAGTGCTATTGCCACCTTGCTTGCATTGACTTCGGCCCTGCTCAGATTTTTTACTTTATTATAGGTGCTGCGTTCATTAAATTCCCTCAAATCATTTAATCCCTGTGTAATACCGTTTACTGCCGTTTCCTTCTCAGATTTATAATTGTCCGCATTGTAATCCTGACCCGTTTTTACATATTGTGCTTCAATCTTAAACAGGTCTCTATAACGTTCCTGGGCGAGTGTAATATCCTGCAATATGGAAAGTGATTCAGGAGTATCTGATATGGTCCTGATATCATCAAGCTGGTTGTGAAATTCCTCTTTTGTAGTGAGAAACCGGGCATACAGCTCATTATCCCTTGTAATGATGAATTTCTTTTCATATCGCATCTGTGAAAGGAGAAGGTCGGTAAGTTTTTTTTGATATGTTGCGTGACGGCTGTCTTTCAGAATAATCGCCTGCGTGTCTATTTCAAGTTTGCGCAGCTGAATGATTGAATAGACGCTAACGGCCATGGCAAGAATAAAAATGGCTAAAAACCCGATTACGAGTCGTGAGAAAATTGTCAGCTTCATTTTATGTGGGACAAATAATTATATAATCACGTAAAATTCACGAATACTATGTATAGATTAACCTGAAGATTAACTGACAGCAGGGCGTTCCCATGATACAACAATATCTGCAGAATTCATAATATTCAGACAGTTATCTGCTGAAGCAGATAGAAATGCTTTTTATCTAACCAGGGGAATTATAACCTAAAGGGAGTGATAAGGGGAAGGCAGCAATCATAAGTTTCTGCCTTCCCCTCTCTGGTTCTGTTATTCGATATGTACCGTAAGACGGTCAACATAATAACTGCTCATGTCCTGCAGTCCGTTCATCTTTGTATCAACACCGAAATAAAAGATATATGATCCTTTATGTAGGTTTGATGTATCTAACACTTCAACTGGTCCCATGCTGATCAGGGGGCCCTGTTTGTAGAGCCGGTTGCCCCGTCTCCATTTGCCTGATTTAGCGTTGTAGTAGTGCCATCTGTTTTTATATTCCATGAGCAGCCACCAGTCACCATCTTCATGTATATAGCTTTTGGGGTCAAGGGTAACACTTAAGGTGAGCGGATCATTTATTTTTATATGTGCAGAGCTTTGCAGACCGTTTACCCTTATTGCAGGTTCAGGAGGAGCAGCAGAACTGCTGGTCCCTCTCAGGAGCATAGTGGCAGCCTGTTGAGATACGTCGTCTGCAGTAAATGCAATGCTGGCGTTTTTTACTCCATCTGAAACAGGAATGAACACAACGTCCATCATGCATGATTCGCCGGGAAGCAATGTCTCATCCAGGCATTCAGCCGGATCAAGACCAAACTCTGAGGCGTCCGGACCCTGAATTGCCACGGCATCAAGGGACAGGTCGTCTGGTCCGGTATTGGAAATCATGATTGATTCCGGAGAGGAGTGCATATTAATATGGCTTGAAAAATCAAGACCATCAGTCTTGCATGTGACCCAGAGATTATCAATTGCCCAGAACCCTGCGGTACTGTCATTGACATATCTGAATTTTACCAGTGTGTTGTCTGATTTTATTACGCTCCCAAGATCAATCTCTTTCCAGGCAGGTGCTGGATAACCGCTGTCACTATCCATGTACAGGTGGTTTGACCATGTTGTTCCGCCATCTGTACTGATATCAATTTCCGCGCTGCCGCCATGCCACTGATACTGATTGCTGAAGGCAAGAGTGGTGAGATCACATCCGGTGGTATCAATGGGTGCTGAAACAAGATTATGCATTCCTGTTTCTGTACATGATGCATCTGCTATGACGAACGGTGCTGCAAAGGGCTGATCAACAGCCTGACTGCAGGTGTTCTCAGTATTCCATTCGTTTTCAGCTGTCCAGAACTGAGGTATGCCATCAGAGAAGTCTTCAGCCATAATGACCCGGCGTATTTCAACCTTGGCCGATGCCTCCTCATCAATAAGCCCGTCACAATCATTGTCAAGACCGTCTGCTGCACCGGTTTCAACTGGTTCATCCGGCTGTACAGGAGTGCATGTGTCATGTTCACTGCCGTCAGAGCAACTAATCTGGCCGAGAGATGAGCATACTCCGGTTCCGCATGTGCTGATTGAAATGACGTAGTGATTATCCACAGATCCGTCGCAGTCATCATCGATATTATTGCAGTCACTGTCATCACCTGAAGGGGTCCCGGCAATGCATGTGTCAGTAACAGAGCCATTGATGCACATATTCTGTCCTGATGACTGACAAGCGCCTGTTCCGCAGGACGTAGATGAAGAGGGATAATTATTGTCAGGTGTTCCATCACAATTCTCGTCAATACCGTTGCAGTTGGTATCGGATGCTCCCGGATGAATAGTTGGATTATTGTCGTTACAGTCAGTGCCCGGTGTCGTTATGCATTCTGCAGGTTCGCATCCTGTTCCCGTGCACACTCCATCTGAAAGGGAATGGAAACTGCCGTCGTTATCACTGTCGCAGTAAAACATTACGAGAGTCGTATCCTGGAAATCTTTAATGCCTTCACTGGAGAAATCACTTGCATTTCCGTTGCTGTCGTAAGCAGAGACGGCAAAATAATATGTCATGCCCGAAGTAAGTCCCTTGACCTCATAGCTGTTTACATTTCCGACATCAATGCTCTTGGTATAGGTGCCTGATTCCGTTCCATAGGAAATGCTATACCCTGCCAGATCAGTTAACAGGGTGCCATCGGCATTCTCAGTGGGAGGCGACCAGGAAAGAGAGGCTGATTCGGCTGCAAGCTCATTGGCCTGGGTGATCATGGTAAGAAAAAAGCTAAGGACATACAGATATTTACAGGTTGCTCTGGTATACATGGTGATCGCCTCCTATTTACTTTTAAAGAATGGGTTCTCCGGGAAAGCAGGCTATTTGTGCAGGTGCATATACATACAGATGCTTCTTTGGCAGCACGGCTGTCCTTGCGGCTGCTCATGCCGGACCTGCTGATTTCTGCTCCCCGGTTACGCAGGGATTGACCTTTCGGAAAGATTATTCATGGTATGCTGGTCTTAGGTTAATCGAAACTGTGCGGACGGGCAGTGATTCAAATCACGATTCATAATACTTTTTCGAAATACGGTATATTAATGAATGGATGCGCTTTCTCTGTATGAATTAAATAATATGATCAGGTCCCTGATCGAGACCTCGTTTGACCGCACCTTCCTTGTTACTGCTGAAGTAGCGTCCTGTGATGTCAAGAACCACTGCTATCTAGTGCTGATAGACAAGGAAGGGGACACCATAAAGGCGGAAACCAGGGCCGTCATTTGGGCTAACAGGTTCAGGGCCATATCAAGGTCTTTTGAGAAATCAACAGGGGTGTCTCTTGCAAAAGGCATCAAAATCCTTTTTGAGGCTGAGGTCAGTTTTCACGAGAGATACGGGCTTAAACTCAATATCCTGAATATTGATCCTTCCTATACCATTGGAGAGCTGGCAGTCAGAAGAAAGGAAATCCTGGAGAGGCTTTCAAGGGAGGAGTTGATAAACAGGAACAGGGAGCTGGATTTCCCTCTGGTGCCGCAACGAATAGGTATTATCTCTTCTTCTACCTCTGCCGGTTATGATGACCTGATGAACCACCTGACCAATAATGCTTACGGATATATATTTGACTGTTCTTTTTATGAAGCGGTCATGCAGGGCGACAGGGCAGAAGCCTCATTACAGAGAGCAATGAAACGCTGTACAGCTGATGCTGATATCCTTGATCTGGTCGTTATCGTGCGCGGCGGAGGAGGGCAGACAGATTTACACTGCTTTGACAGTTATGAAATAGGAAAATCCATAGCGTTGTTACCGCTTCCCGTAATCTCAGGGATTGGACATCAACGGGATGTCACCGTGGTTGATGAGGTATCAAACAGACGGGCCAAAACTCCGACTGCCGCTGCTGATATGATCATTGCTGCTGTACGGGATTTTGAAGAGAGTATAGAGACCCTTGCACACAGGCTTGTCCATGGGAGCAGACAGCTTGCCGTTGATATTGGCAGGGAACTGGCAGGTCTGGGCAGAAGGATTGAAATATCTGCAAGGAATGAACAGCTTCGCTGTTATCATCAGTTAAGCACGTATATAAAAAGTCTTAAGCTTGCGGTCAAACTTGTCCGGAACGAGAAGATTGTCCTGAAATCCAAAGAAAGTAATTTAAAAATGCTGGACCCGAAACATGTACTGAAGAGGGGATACAGCATTTCATATACTAATGGTAAAGCTGTTACGTCAGTGAATGACCTCGGAAAAGGAGATGAATTGAGGACCGTTCTGTATGACGGAGAAATAATGAGCTCTGTCAGCGGTACCAGGAAAAGAAGGAGGAAGAAATGAGCGATAAACCGGATTACAGAGACGCTGTAGATGAGATTGAAAACAT